>JBGSKZ010000144.1:0-5678 GCA_041741035.1 Treponematales bacterium | reverse complement strand
CGTTGGCCGGGCCGGTGAGAATATTCAGATCCAGAGTTTCAATTGTTTTTCCATCGGCAATGAAGTGATAGGGAGCATCGACATGGGTTCCGGTATGAGCGCTGATCGCCAGGTGGGAAATATTGTTATGTGCGCCGTCTTCCATTTTCACAACCCGTCCCAAGACCACCTCCGGATCTCCCGGCCAGACCGGCAGAGCAGGGGTAACAGTGAGAGAAATATCGTAAATTTTCATGCAATAACCTCCATTGGATTTAGTTCTATCCGAAAAACATTGCTCTGTGTCTGGTTTGTGCGGCGCAGCTGCACAAACCAGACACACAAAACAATTTTCGGATAGGTATTTACTGGTTACCATCCGGCTGCTTCAAAAATGTCGGACAGAAAATTCTGGCGCTCTCCTTCATCCATCGGGCGCGGGCGGGCATAATCTTCCAGGAGGGCTGTCAACAGCACGGTCTGGATGTGACGCCCATTATAAATGATATGCCGGTCGACAAATTCACGCCGCGTGCCGGTCACCGGCACATCCATCTGATCAAAGAAGAGGTTTCCCAGGCCGTAATGAATAAAACCATTGTTGTAGAACTCCATATCTTGCGGGAAGTGGGCCTGGCTTCCGCTGACGATGACCGCCCCGGCATCGATTGCGGCTCGAAAATTTCGTTCCTGGTGCTCAGATGGGTTGGGGACATACAGCTCGAGCCTTTGCATATACTGGGCGACACGGACGGCTATTTTAAGCTGCCGGCCGGCAAGCCTTCCAACGACATATCTCGCATGGCCGTCAAGGAACTGGCCATACCCCTGTCCACGGGCGTGCAGAAGGTGTTCCGCCAGGGCCTGGAGCTGCGCTTCAGCTCAATCAAGCTCAAAGGCCCCGCGGGGGATAAGCTCATCGACCTGCGCATACGGCCGCTTATAGCCAAGAAGGGGCAGGACCCCCTCGTGGCGGTGCTTATTCGGGAATCGGGCATGGAAAGCCACGGGCCCGCGGACGCCCCTCCCCTCGACTACGATTTAAGCAAAGAGGCCGAGCAGCACCTGCGGGACCTTGAGCAGGAGCTGCAATTCACCAGCGAGAACCTACAGGCCACCATAGAGGAGCTGGAAACCTCCAACGAGGAACTGCAAGCCACCAACGAGGAATTGCTTGCGAGCAACGAGGAATTGCAGTCCACCAACGAAGAGCTACAGTCCACCAACGAAGAGCTCTTCACGGTAAACGCCGAGTACCACTCCAAGATCATAGAGCTTACCGAGCTGCACAACGACGTGGACAACCTGCTTACCGCTACCCACGTGGGCAAGCTCCTCCTGGACGAGAACCTCGAGATACGGCGTTTCTCCGCCCAGACGAGCGACATATTCAAGATACTGGATTCGGATTTAGGCAGGCCCATTACCCACCTGAGCCACTTCCTTTTGGATACCGACCCCGTGCAGTGCATACGCGAGGTGCAGCGCACGAGCAAGCCCATGGCCAAAGAAGTGCGGACGAGCGACGGGCGCTGGTTCCTTATGCGCATAGCGCCGTATACGATAAGCCCCAAGTCCTTCTCGGGCACGGTGCTCTCGTTCACCGAATCCACGGAAACCCATCTGGCGCAGGACGCGCTTAAGGAATCCGAGCGCCGTTTCGCCGCGGTATCCGACACTTCGCCCGCCCTCGTCTGGCTGTCTGATACCGACAAGAGCTGCGTATGGTTCAACAAGACCTGGCTCGATTTCACCGGCCGCAGCATGGAAGAGGAGTACGGTTTCGGCTGGGCGGAGGGCGTGCACCCGGACGACTTGGAGCGCTGCGTAGCCATCTATACCGAGGCCTTCGACGCGCGCAAGCCTTTCTCCATGCGTTACCGGCTGCGCCGGGCTGACGGCGCCTACCGCATAATCCAGGACGACGGCCAGCCGCGCTATGACGAGAACTCGACATTCTTAGGATATATAGGTTCCTGCTTAGACTTAAGCGACCAGGTGGAACTCGAAGAGCGATTACGCCTCTGCGAAGAACGCGTACATGCGCTGGAGCGGGAACTCAAGCAGGCAGGCATATAGCCGGGAGCGCAGCATGAGACGCAACAAGGACGAGGACAGCGCATCCCTCCGCGAGCGGGCGGAGGCGGCGCTGGGCAAAGAGCCTGAAGCTTCGGCGGGCTTAAGCCCCGAGGGCGTTCGGAGCCTTATACACGACCTGCGGGTACATCAGATAGAGCTGGAGATGCAGAATGACGAGCTGCGAACATCGCGCAACGCCCTTGAGAAGGCGCGGGACGAATACGCGCTGCTCTACAACCGCTCGCCCGTGGGCTACTTCAGCCTGGACTCAAGCGGCATAATACGCAGGGCCAACCAAACCTTCCTCGATATGCTCGGCGAAGGCAGCGCCCCCGTGGGCAAGAGCTTCGCCGAACTATTAAAGGACGCCGAGCGCGATATCTTCCTAGGCCGCTTTGGCGCGCTGTTCCGCAGGCCGGAGGATAAGCAGCTCGACGTGACGCTATACCGGCCGGGCTCTCCGCTCTCGCTAAGGCTTACCTTGGCGCGGCAAGACGGGGACAAAGAGCTTCTGGTAGCCGCGAGCGACATAAGCGAGCAGCTCAGGAATCAAGAGGCCCTGCGGCAGGCCGAGCTCCTATGGAGCGAGACCTTCCATGCCATGAGCGACGGCGTGTGGATACTCGACCTTGACGGCCGGGTGCTCCGCTACAACGCCGCCTCGGAACGCATAGTAGGCAAGCCGGGGGAGCGGCTCGAGGGCTGCCACTGCTTTACTATCATGCACGGAAGCGAACACAGGATGGAGAACTGCCCTTATTTGCGCATGCTCGATAGCGGCGGCCATGAAGCCCAGATCTTCGAATCGGGCGATCGCTGGTTCGAGGTGAGCGTAGATCCCCTGCGGGATAACCGGGAGCGGCTCATCGGCTCGGTGCACATAATCAAGGATATTACGGCGCGCAAGGAAATAGAGGCGGACTTAGGTAGGCTCCTGGAGGAGAAGAAGCTCCTGCTTAAGGAAGTGCATCACCGCATAAAAAACAACATGAACATCATCGCATCGCTCCTGTCGCTGCAGGCTGAAAAGATGGAGGACGGGCCGGCAGGCGCCGCGCTCGAGGAGGCGCGCAGCCGCGTGCTGTCCATGATGCTTATCTACGACAAGCTCTACCGTTCCGAGGACTTCAGGCTCGTGTCATCCAGCGAATACCTTACTGCCCTAATAGGCGAGATAGGCGAGCAGTTTAAAAGCTCGAACGGCGTGCGGCTGCTCCACGAGCTTGAGGATTTTCCCCTGGATTCGGCCAAGCTCTTTCCCCTCGGCATCATCCTGAACGAGTTGGTGACGAACGCCTTTAAATACGCATTTAACGGCCAGGGTTCGGGCACGATACGCATAGGCTTGAAAAAGCGCGATGGCAAGGCCTGCTTGAGCGTCGAGGACGACGGCCGAGGCCTGCCCGACTCCATGGACCTGCGGGCTTCGCCGGGTTTCGGCTTTATGCTCATACGGGGACTCGTAGAACAGCTCGGCGGCAATTTAAGGCTGCCACAGGACGAGGAACAGGCCGGCGTCGCGGGCAGCCGATTTACTATATGCTTTCCCGCCAACAGCTAAGCTCTAGCCGGCAGCGGCGCGCGCGCTGACACCGGCAATCCCGATGAAAAAGGCCCCCGGAGGGGCCTTTTCACGGGCTGCTTAGCGCGCGAGGAAGGTAAGGGCGAAGCCGGTCTTGCCCGCCCGCCCGGTGCGGCCTATGCGGTGCACATAGTCGTCGTAGCTGTTGGGCGTGGAATAGTTGATCACGTGGGTAATGTCCGATACGTCTATGCCGCGGGCGGCGACGTCGGTAGCCACTAGAATGTTGATCTCGTCGCTCTTGATGCGCTTGATGGCGCGGGCGCGCTGGGCCTGGCTCTTGTCGCCGTGGATCTCGTCCACCTTGAAGCCCCGGGCGTGAAGCTCGCGGCCTAGGCGCTCGACCGCGCGCTTGGTGTCGTCGAAGATTATGGTTTTCGTGCATTCCCCGTTGATGAGCAGCTCATGGAGCTTGTCAATCTTATCGTTGTTGCCCGAATAGTAGACTACGTTCTGGGATACGCTGTCCACGGTGAGGCCTTCTTTGGTGGACACGGTCACCGGGTCCTTGGCGAAGCGCTCGATGAGCTTGGCTATCCTGGGCTCCATGGTGGCGCTGAAGAACAGGGACTGCCGGTTGGCCGATACCTTGGAGAGTATATCGGTGATGTCGTTGATGAAGCCCATGTCCAGCATGCGGTCCACCTCGTCGAGCACCACGAAATTGAAGAGCGGCAGGTAGAGCGTGCCCTGCTGTATATGGTCTTTTATGCGGCCCGGCGTGCCCACGATAACGCGCGGGTTGCTGCGGAGGTCGCGTTTTTGCAGGCTCATCGACGCGCCGCCTATGAGCAGGGCGCTGCGGAGGCCGCAGCCCTTGCCGAAGCTGAAGCACTCTTCCATGATCTGCTCGGCGAGCTCGCGGGTGGGAGCCAGTATGATGGCCCGGTGATCCATGTGGGTGATGAGGTCCTGTATCATGGGTATGGCGAAGGCCGCGGTCTTGCCGGTGCCGGTGTTCGCTATGCCCACCACGTCTTTGCCCTGGAGCACGAGGGGTATGGTCTGATCCTGTATAGCCGAAGGCTCCTTGAAGCCCTTGATGACTATATTGTCTTGTATCTTGCGGTGCACGGAGAAATCCTCAAAGCTGTTCACCGGCACATAGGGCGCCTTTTCCACGTTGGTCGCTTCCTGTATGAAGCGGGAGGGGTGGATGAACTGCTTGACGCAGCCCTTGGGCCGTCCGCGGCCGGCGGGCGACCAGGAACCGGAGGGCGAGCCGCGGTCCTGGCCCATGGAGGGCCTGCGCGCGGGGGCAAAGGAGCGGTCATTGGAGCCGCGGCGGGAATTGGAGCGAGAGTACGAGGATGGTTGCATATGCATGTCCTAGCGAGAAGTGTATGCGATTGAATGTTCGGTACTCGATGGGCGCAACGCGGGGATTAGCCTAACGCTGACGGAGTGAGTGCCGGGTACAGTCCCGGGACCGACGAAACGTCGCCGAATCCGGAACGGCTCCCTCCCATTGCCGTAATAAAACCCGAAAAGATGAGGGAATACGAATTGCCTGCGTAGCTTAGCATAAAACAGTAAACTATGTCACCTAGTGCAGAAGCGAATTCCATAGTATTATGATGAACAATGATGGCAAAGAGGAAAAACTCAAGCAATAAAGCCGCGATAGCCGCGTTTATGGCCAGTGCCCTGCTGCTCATACCGCCGCCCGCCTTCGGCCAAGCCGCGATATCGGCCGCCGCCGAGGCGCCGCTCATCGAGTATTACGGCGAGCTCGGCTGCGCGCACTGCGACAGCTTCAAGGCTTCGGCCCTGCCCGCGGCGGAACTTGCCAGCGGCGTTCAAGTAAGGCTCGAGCTCTACGATATCCTTTCGGCCGAGGGCTATAAGCGCTGCGAAAGCCGATTAGCGGAGCTCGGTTACGAGTTTAAGGTATTCCCGGTGCTCATCCTGGGCAATAACGCCTATCAGGGCAATGCCGCCATAGAGGCGCAGCTCCTCCCCGAGCTTAAGCACTATGCCGAGTTCGGCGCTTTCCGCGCCCGGCTCGTCGGGCTTCCCGCCTCCGGCGGCGCGTCGG
>JBGSKZ010000143.1:0-1804 GCA_041741035.1 Treponematales bacterium | reverse complement strand
AGAAAACCTCAGGTTAGTGCCGACTTTGAGCGGGCTTGGGAGCTGGTGGCCCGCCTTCGGGCCGCTATAGCGCAGCGTATCGTAGGTAAGCGCGATATCGTGGACGGCATACTCGCGGCCTTTATGTCCGACGGCCACGTGTTGCTCGAGGGCGTGCCCGGCCTTGCCAAAACCCTGGCCGTGCGGGTATTCGCCGCGGTGGCTCAGCTTTCCTACCGCCGCATACAGTTCACTCCCGATCTCCTTCCCGGCGATATTACCGGTTCGTTATTCTATGACGCCGCGGGCGCGCGCTTCGTGCCCCGTAAAGGCCCGGTTTTCGCCAATATCGTGCTAGCCGA
The DNA here is from genome assembly GCA_041741035.1 of Treponematales bacterium. Classification (GTDB taxonomy): domain Bacteria; phylum Spirochaetota; class Spirochaetia; order Treponematales; family UBA12059; genus UBA5200. The sequence continues at coordinate 1,463 of JBGSKZ010000143.1, read as the reverse complement.
CGAGATCAACCGGGCTCCGGCCAAGGTTCAGTCCGCGCTGCTCGAAGCGATGGAGGAGAAACAGGTGACGATGGGCGACGCGAGCCTGGCCCTGCCGCAGCCGTTTTTCGTGCTGGCCACCCAGAATCCCATCGAGCACGAAGGCACGTTCCGCCTTCCCGAAGCCCAGCTCGACCGCTTTATGCTTAAATTGCTCACCGACTACCCGGACGAGGAGGAAGAGCTCCAGATCGTGCTCGCGAACGCCGATCGCGCCGCTTCCGCCTCTTTGGACGATATTCGGCCGGCCATGACTCCTTCGGACGTGGATTGCCTCAAGGCCGCGGTTAAGGCCGTGCGTTTTGAGCGGGACGCGGCCGGCTACGCTATAGCCCTTATCAGGGCATCGCGGCCCCAGGATGCGGCCTCAGCTCCGCAGGCGCTGCGCGAATTGCGCCGCTATATAGAGTTCGGGGCAAGCCCTAGAGCTTCGCTGGCGCTGTACCGGGCCGCCCGGGCGGGAGCCGTGCTCGATGGCAGGGATTTCGTGCTGCCCGATGACGTTAAGAAGGCCGCTCCTTCAGTGCTGAGGCACCGCATAGTGCCTTCCTACGAGGCCGAAGCCGAGCGCGTAAACGCCGAGGCCATAGTGCGGGGCATAGTGCAGGCGGTGGCGGTACCCTGATGGACCTGGAGGAGCGCAAGCGAAGCATACGCAAGCTGGTATTCGCCTCAAGCGCGCTATCCCGCGCCTTATTGGCGGGAGATTTCCGCTCGTCTTTTAAGGGTCGGGGCATGGATTTCGACGGCCTACGGGAATACGGAGTCGAGGACGACGCGCTGCGCATAGACTGGAACGCCAGCTCCCCGCTTAGGCCGTCCTTACGTAAAAACCTACCGCGATGACCGCAATCTTTCCGTATATATCGTCATCGACGAGTCCGCGTCCATGGACTTCGGCGAGGGCGGGGCAAAGGCCGAGCGGGCCGCCCTGGCCGCCTCCCTCATAGCCTACGCGTGTTCGCTTAACGGGGTGCGCGTGGGAGCGCTCTTCTTCGGCGGCGGGGGCCTTGAGCATCGAGAGCCAGCTTCCGGAAGCAGGGCCGCCCTCGCGCTCATGGAGCGTATCGCGGAAGGGCGCGGCGGAGATGGCCGGGGCTCGGAACTCGGCGCCGCCCTCGATGCGGCGGCTTCGTACCTGAAACGGCGCAGCCTCGTGCTCGTCATCAGCGATTTCGATATGGAGGCCTACGCCCTGCCGTTGGCCGTGCTCGCGCGCAGGCATGACCTGGCCGCCCTGCTCGTACGGGACAGGAAAGGGCGTCAGGCGGGATTGCCGCCTTTCTGCGTGCGCGCCGTGGACGCGGAGTCCGGCGGGAGCGCGCTCGTTTTCGGCTCTTCGCGTTCTTACCGCGAGGAATTGGAACGCGCCGCGAAGACGCAGCGCTTAGCCTGGCTGGCCGCCGTGGCGGCCGCGCGCGTGC
>JBGSKZ010000142.1:0-20741 GCA_041741035.1 Treponematales bacterium | reverse complement strand
CGGCACTTCTCTCGCGAGCCGCGGCCATTGCCGCGCTCTGCCTGGCCGCTGCCTGGGCGCTTTTCTCGGCCCGCAGCCCCCTGGCTCCCCGCGTCGAATTGCTCTTCACTGGCGGCCTTGACGGCAACCTAGACGGATGCGAATGCTTCGGTTATCCCGATGCGGGACTGGTGAAGCTTGGGGCCTATCTGGATAGCCGAGACCGCTCCCGTAGCGTTTTGCTGGACGCGGGCGACGCGTGGGAGGCGGGGTCCGACGCCGCCTTGGCTACGGAACTTCTGGGCGCCTTCGCGGACCTGGGCTACGATGGGGCGGCGCTTGGGGACCAGGAGTTCTCGAACGGTCCGGATTTTCTCCTGGCGTCCATGGAGACTGGCTCCGCCTTGGGCTCGGGGAACCTGAGCTGGGAGGGGCGTTCATTGGCGGGTTCCGGTTCGCGCACGCTTATGCGGAACGGCTTTACGGTGCTGGTCCTGAGCTTGACCCAAGCCGAGGTATTCTCCCTGTATCCGGATGATTTCCGGCTCTCCTTAGGCTTGTCCGAGCCTCTGGAAGCGCTCCGAAGCAGCCTCGGGGATGAGGCCCCGGACCTTGTCTTTGTAGCCTATCATGGCACGACCGAGGCTGCCCTCGCTTTCGCGGAGGCGGCCCGCTCCCTGCTTGAATCGGCCTATGGCGCTACGCCGCCTGAGCTCTTCATCGTCGCCTCCCACGACCCGGCAGTATATCCCTCGCCGCCAGAAGGACGCAGAGACCTTGCCGCGTACCTGGACGCTCCCCAGCGGAAACGGGTCGAAGCCTTGCCGGCCGGCTCTCGGGTATTCGTTCCCGGCCGGGGAGGCAACAGGGTGGGACGCATAGTGGTCTCCCGGCCCGTGCTTCGCGCGCCTTGGGGAAGGCGGAGGACGCCCACGGTACTGCGAGCCGAATATCGGGTGTTCAACTACCGCGCCGACCCCGACCATCTGGGCCTGCGGAGCCGCGTCCTGCGCTATAACGAGGCTTTCACCGCTGCTACAGGAATAGAGCGGGACTACGAGGTCCGTCCCGGATCCGCGGCGGAGAGTTCGGAGCCTTTGTCGCTAGAGTATTTCTATTCTCCCAATTGCGGGGCCTGTCAGGATTTCATCCATGAAACCCTGCCTTCCGCCGCCGCGGAGGCGGGACGGACGGTCAAGCTCGTCAAGCGGAATATCATGAATCCCAAAGAGTTTGAAGCCCTACAGGGGATACTATCGGAGCGGGGAGCTTCCTTCCAGTCAGTTCCGGTGCTGATAGGCTCCGGCGGCCTGCTCCAGGGCGAAGCCGCCATGGTCGGCGCCAGCCTGGAGGCCTTCCTGAGCTCCGGGGGAGGCGAAGCTCTTTCTTCGGTACCCGCCGCGTCCGGCACCTTGGCAAAAAGTCTTTCCGGCCGTCCTTCCTTCGCGGCGGTTGTCGCGGCGGGACTGTTGGACGGGGTCAATCCTTGCGCCTTTTCCACGGTCATCTTCCTTATATCTACCCTCTCCCTGCTCAAGCTGCGTGGCCGACGTCTTGCCGCCGTGGGCCTCTGCTTTTGCGCGGGCGTCTTTCTCGCGTATTTTGCCGTAGGCTTGGGCGCTGCCGCGGCACTGAGGCAAAGCAGGTCTCTGCCCGTCCTCTCCCGTATCCTTCGCCTGGCGATGGCGGGTTTCCTGCTCCTTGGGGCGGCTCTCAGCATAGCCGATGCCGTTAAAGCCGCCCGCGGCAGGGCTTCCGCTATGTTTCTACAGCTCCCCCATGCTATCAAGCTCAAGATCCACGCGCTGGTACGTTCCCAGCGTGTAGGCGGCGTGGCCGCGGGAGGGGCATTTCTGCTTGGCGCCATGGTTTCTGTGCTGGAACTAGGGTGTACCGGGCAGATTTACCTTCCCACCCTGATCTACCTGGCGCGCTCCCAGGGCGGGGCGGCGGATTACCTTTGGCTCGTCCTGTACAATGGGGCTTTTATTTTGCCGCTGCTGGCGGTCTTTGCCTTGGCCATGGGCGGCTACAGTTCCCAACGGCTGGGAGCGTACTTTGCGGCGCGCCTGCCTTTGGTCAAGGGCGGTACGGCCCTATTGTTCGTGCTCCTCGCGGCTTTCATGGTGCTCCCTTAATTTTCAATTTTGATAGGCTATAAATGAAAAACTTGACAAAGTCCTGGCCTTATCATAAAATGAAATAAATTACTGATGTGAACAAATGTACATTTGGATGAATGGGAGGATTCGATGGCGGATTACCTGTTGGGCTTGGATTTCGGCACCGGGAGCGCCAAGGCGGCTATCGTCGACGCCGCGGACGGAAGGGTGGTCTCCTACGCCTTTGAGGAATACCCCATACTCACCCCCAAGCCGGCCTGGTCCGAGCATGATGCGGGGGAGTACTGGCCCGTCGCGTGCAGGCTCATCCGGAAGGTGCTGGCGGACGGAAACGTGGCCGCGTCCGACATCCGCGGCCTGGCGGCGTCGTCCGCCCTTCCGTCGCTGGTCCTCGTGGGCCGCGACCATTCGCCCCTGGCTAACGCCTACAACCTTATGGATAAGCGGGCGGTGGAGCAGGTGCGTGAACTCAAGGAGCGGATCGGCGAGGACAGGATCTTCGATATATCGAAGAACCGCCTGGACGATCATCCGGCCATAGTGAATATGCTTTGGGAAAAGCGGAACAGGCCCGAGCTCTTCTCCAAGCTCTGGAAGGCCCTTACCATAGACGGATTCGTCACCTTGAAGCTCACGGGCAAGGCCACCGGCCACTATTCCGGCGCCGCCTTCTACGGGGTAGCCTACAAGCTCCTGGAACGCCGTTTCGATGAGGCGCTGCTGTCGGAATTGGGTTTGGACCCCGCGCTCTTCCCCGAGCTCTATCCCTGCGATGCCCTGGTGGGAAGCGTCACGGCCAGGGCGGCCGAGGAGACGGGATTGGCAGAAGGCACTCCCGTGGCCGCGGGCCAGGTGGATTGTAATGCCGGCTGGGTGGGCGCCGGCGCGGTGGAGGACGGCGATATCCAGATGAACCTGGGTACCTGCGGGAATTTCGGCATACTACATAGCGCTCCGGTATTCCACCGAAGCATGATAGCCTTCAGCTATACCACCGACTCGCGCAAGGTATTTATCACCGTGCCTACCACCACCACCGGAGGCGGCCTCATCCGCTACATGCGGGACAACTTTTATAAGGCGGAATTGGCTCAGGAGAGGGCCGGCGGCCCCGATGTCTACGATTTGATAAACCGGGAGGCGGAATCGGCTCCTCCGGGGGCGGAGGGCCTCGTTGTTCTGCCTTTCCTTATGGGCGAACGGACCCCCATTTGGGACGTGGATGCCCGGGGTACCATTTTTGGCCTATCCCTGAACCACGGCCGTGGACATGTGATCCGGGCCATGATGGAGTCCGTGGCCTTCGCCCTCTATGATTCATTCAGGATAATCGCGGCTACCGGACAGAAAATCAATTCGCCTATCGTGCTAAACGAAGGCGGAGCGAAGAGCGGGCTTTGGAGGCGGATCATTACCGACGTGTTCAACCTTCCTACGGTTCTCGTGGGCAGGCGGACGGGCGCGCCGTATGGAGACGCGATCCTGGCGGGCGTGGCGGTGGGTATACTGAAGGATTTTTCTATAGCCAGGAAGTGGACGAGTTACGTGGATCCTATGGAGCCCGACCCGGGGAACCACGGGCTCTACATGGAATACTTCAATCTATACAAGCGGCTCTACGAGCACGTAAAAGACGACTTTAAGACCCTTGCCGCGCTTCGCGGCAGAAACTGATTTCCTTAGCAGGAGCACAGCATGGAACTCGTCAGGAAATTGAAAAAACGCGCGGCGGACGGAAACCCGATACGGGTAGGCATCGTAGGCTGCGGGCAGATGGGATCAGGGCTCGCGCACGCGATCGGAAGCATAGCCGGCATGCGCGTCGCGGCGATAGCCGATATGGACCCCTCGCGCGGTATAGCTACCTTCGCCGAACTGGGCAGGTTAAAAGAGGATGTCGTGGTTACTGCCGACGCGGGCATCGCCGAGGACGCTATCCGCGCGGGCAAGGCGGTGGTGACTCCCGATGCCCTGCTTATGCCGGCTCTCGATGCGCTTGAGGCGAACGTCGAGGCTACCGGCGTTCCCGACGTTGGGGCCAGGGTCGCTTATGACTCCATCATGAATAAGAAACCGGTAATCATGCTGAACGTGGAAACGGACATTACGATAGGATATTACCTTGACCGGCTTGCGAGGAAAATGGGGTCGGTATATACGGTGGCTTCTGGAGATGAACCCGGCGTATGCAAGATGCTGTATGAGCAGGCCATCCTGATGGGCTTCGAGGTCGTTACCCTTGGCAAGGGTAAGAACAATGCCATCGATCGCTCGGCGACTCCCGACTCCTGCCTTTCCGAAGCCCTTTCCAAGGACATGAATCCCAAAATGCTCGCCGCCTTCAAGGACGGAACGAAAACCATGGTCGAGATGGCCGCGGTATCGAATGCCACCGGGCTTCTCCCGGATGTGCCCGGCATGCGGGGCCCCCTCGTGGAACTGGATGAGCTGGTAAAGGTGTTCATCCCGAAGGAAGACGGAGGCATTTTCTCTAGGCGCGGCGTAGTCGATTTTTCCACCGGAGCCATAGCCCCAGGCGTCTTTGCGATAGTCCGGTCGGACGAGCAGCGCATCCGGAAGGAAATGAAATTCATCACGCGGGCCGACGGCCCCTATTATCTGCACTTCCGTCCGTATCATCTGTGCGACCTGGAAACCCCGCAATCGATAGCCGAGGCGGTGCTGCTCGGGGAGCTTACCGTCACCGCTGAGAGCATGTATTCCGAGGTCGTCTGTACCGCTAAGCGCGATATAGCCGCGGGCGAAAAGCTTGGCGGAATCGGCGGTAGCGACTGGTATGGAATGATCATGACCTATGCCGACGCGCGGGCCAGCGGAGCCGTGCCGATCGGCATAGGCGCCGGCGCTACGGCCCTGCGGCCTATCAAGAAAGGATCCGTTATAACCGAAGCGGACGCGAAGCCCGACGATTCAAGCTTCGTCTATAAACTGCGGCGCTTGCAGGACGCTTTGATTCCCGCGAGCGGGGGAGGCAAGTAATGGCAGTAACGATGCGAGCGGTGGTAGTCCGCGCCCCTATGGACTTTTCGGTCGAGGATGTCGAAATGCCCCTGATCGAATCGGAGGGGCTTCTCTTGAAGGTAGACGCTTGCGGCCTCTGCGGTTCCGATTTACGTACCCTGCGTTCCGGCCATCGGCACGTGACCTTCCCCTGGACCATCGGGCACGAGGTGGCGGGTACGGTGGCCGCGTCGGGGAATGCGTATAAGGGCCCTTGGAAAGTCGGAGACCGTCTCGCGGTAGGCCCGCTTGCCTACTGCGGCGAATGCGACTTCTGCCTCGCCGGCGAATACGAGCTCTGCGAAAGCCAAATGGAACTGGGACAGGCCTGGAAGGGTGGGCTTGCTGAGTACATGGCTATTCCCGCGGCCTGCCTGCGCCTGGGGAATGTGCGCGCCGTGCCCGACGGCATGGAGGCATGGAAGGCCGCGGTGGTGGAGCCGGTTTCCTCCTGCGTGAATGCCCAGGAAAAAGCGGATGTCCAATTGGGGGACACGGTAGCCATCATCGGTTCCGGCCCCATAGGCTGTATCCACGTGGCCCTGGCTAAAGCCAGGGGCGCGGCCAAAGTGATAGTCGTGGATATCGATCCGGGCCGCCTGGAATTGGCCAAGCCCTTCGGGGCGGATGCCCTGGTGGACGGTAGCATGGAGGACGCGGTCGCGGCGGTACGAAAGCTTACCGGAGGCAAGGGAGCTTCCGTGGTTATAGCGGCCACTCCCGCCCCCGCTGCCTCGGTGCAGGCGGTGGAAATGGCCCGCAAGGGCGGCCGGGTGCTCCAGTTCGGCGGCTTGCCAAAGGACGATTGCAAACCAGGGGTGGACATGAACCTGGTGCACTACAACGGTCTCCACGTGATAGGCACCACTACCTTCGCCCCCAGGCATAACGCCAGGGCCCTCGAGCTTATCGCTTCAGGCAAGGTGGATGCCGGACTCCTGGTAAGCCACCGGATGAGCCTGGAAGGCTTCGTCGAGGGAGCGCGCCTTGCCTTGGCCGGAAAAGCGCTGAAGGTAGTCTTTGAGATGGGGAGGGGCTTATGAGCGCGCCGCTGCCTTTCCTTAAGAACGGGGTGGCCCAGATAGCCTTAGTGGTGAAGAACCTCGATGCCACCGTGGAGGCGTACTGGAAACGCTTCGGCATAGGACCCTGGCATTTCTACACCTACGGCGCGCCTTTGGTGAGGCGCATGACCCGACGGGGCGTGCCCGCGGACTACAAGATGCGGGTAGCCCTGTCCTACTTCGGCACCATGCGGGTAGAGTTGATTGAGCAGCTGGAGGGGGATACGGTATACGCCGAGTTCATTCGCGATCATGGGTATGGGATCCACCACCTGGGCATACTGGTGGACGATATGGACGAGGCCCTGGCCCAGGCTGGCGATTCGGGCTTCGCCATGACCATGGACGGCGCGGGTTTCGGTCCCGACGATGACGGGCACTACGCCTACCTGGATACGGAAGGCGCGATAGGAACAACCTTGGAGTTAATCAGCCGGCCTAAAAGGCGGGCGATTCCGGAGAAGATCTATCCGCCCGAATCGTGAGGGCTCGCCGGCCCCCAGCGCACTTAGGATTGCGCCTGAGGACCGAAGCGCGCTATGGTATTGCTCAATGGGGGCGCCATGAAGGGCTGGACCGACCGGGACCAACTATTGTTCAAGATAGCCACGGCCTACTATGCCGACGATCAAACCCAGCAGCGCATAGCCGACCGTTTCGGTATATCCAGGGTCAAGGTCTGCCGCTTGCTGAAGCAAGCGAGAGATGAAGGGCTAGTGTCCATCAGCATACGGGGCCCCGTGAGCGGCGCAGCGGACCTGGAACGGCGGCTGGAAAGGCGCTATGGCTTTCAGGAAGCCGTGGTGGTGGATGCGGAGGAGGGCGGCGACCTGTCTCTAGCCGTCGGCGCTGCCGCAGCGTCGTATTTTAAGCGCATCGCCCGGGACGGCCTTACGGTTGCCCTCAGCTGGGGCAGCGGGCTCCTTCCCTTCGTCAATGCTCTGGAGCCCCTGGCCGATGTGGACGTACGCGTGGTACAGATGTTGGGAGGGCTGGGCGACGCCGAGGCGGACGTGCACGGCGCGGAACTGGCCCGGCGCATGGCCCAAGTCCTGGGCACAAAGCCACGGCTGCTCCAAGCTCCGGGCATAGTGGCTACCAAAGAAGTCCGTTCCGCCCTTGCCTCGGATGCGCAGATAGGGGAAACCTTAGCGCTGGCATGCAAAGCGGATGTCGCTTTCGTTGGTATCGGCGCTCTGGACGAGTCGAGTTTGTTGCGCGGCGCTTCTATTGTTGCCCCCGAAGAACTGGCCGCCTTGTACCGCGCCGGCGCCGTAGGAGATCTTGCGCTTAATTTCTTCGACGCCCAAGGTGCCTTAGTTCCTTCCCCCATCGACGGGCGGGTGATAGGCTTGAGCCTCGAGGAGATTCGGGCCTTGCCGCGGGTCGTTGCCGTGGCCTGGGGTAGGCGCAAGGTGGCGCCCCTCAGGGGCGCCCTTAGCGGCAACCTCGTTTCCGTGCTGATAACCGACGCCGAGGCGGCGGAGGGCTTGCTGGCCTAATTCGATAGCCGTTGGAGCAGCTCCACCCGTTCTCCGTCGGGACCGTGGATGAAGAGCCCCCGTATGCCGCCATTCAGGTCGGGCAGCTCGAATGGGCCTTCCACGATAGCTATGCCGGCCTCGCTCAGTTCAGCCGCCGCGGCGTTGAGGTCGGCCACTTCCAGGGCTACATGGTCCAGGGTGCCGCGATTTCCCACCCAGCGGCCATTATCGGAGCCTGCCTTCCACTGCACGATCTCGGCGATGCAGCTGCCCGCCGCTATTTCCGCGTAGAAGATGTCCGCCCGGTCTTGGTAGTAGGTTTTTTCGAAACCCAGGACTTCCGTATAGAAGTCGAGGCTACGCCCGATGTCGGAAACGAAGAGCGAAAGATGGGCCAGACCCATTGTGCGCATGATTGAGCTCCTGCCGCTTGCGGCGGGGCGGGAAACCCCGCCCACGATAGGGGCCGGCCCGCCGGGCCGGTCCCGTATAGAGGAAAGGCTTACCTTACTCGTGCCTATAAACGTCCCAGCCCAGGTAATTCTCTGCCACTTCCTGGACTATATCCGCGCAGTGCTCGCGGACCATGCCCACGTGGTGCTCGAAGCCGTTCTTGACCATGTACTTTAGGAATTTGGGAAGGTTGGGGACCTTGCACACCGCTATGCCTCCGGACATGGGGAAGGGATCGTCGGTGAATTCCCCCTCGCCCAGGTAGGCTTTAATTGAGCCCATAGTGTCCTCCGTGGATATGCGGAAGAAGGTCATTTCTCCGGCGGCTACCTTGCCCTTAACGGCGCCGAAGCAGTTGTCGTGGCCCAGGGTGGTGGAGAGCACGTCCAAATAGGAGATTTCCAGCTTCTTGGGAGAACTCTTTCCGAAAGTGAAACTCCTGGGGTAGTTGGAGCAGTGGGTGCATACGCACTTGTTCCGGTCGTCGCCGTAATTATTGTTCCAGTCCAGCAGCGCCGAGGCGTTTCCCGTGGCCAGGGTCAAGGCGTACATGGATATTACCCCTCCCACGTCGGTCTCGCAGGCGCAGGGAATGAGTTTATCTCCGAGCATGCTCATGGACAGGCAGGTGGCGCAGCCGTAGTTTTCCTGTATGCTGGTCCAGCATTGAACTCCTGCCGCTTGTACGCCCTGCAAGGCTATCCATTCGTCCAGCGCCACGCCCAGCTTGGCCTGGCGTACTACGTGTTCGTTGGTGGCCTCCGCCACGATATTGCCGTATTCCTTGATTTCCTTCACTTTAGCGGCCACCGCGACGGCTTTATCGTCCAGGCGCTTCGTCGCGCCGATGATTTCCGACAGGTCGCAGGTAACCACGGTTATGCCCGATGCCTGGAGCAGTTTTTCTGAGTAGCGCATGGTCTGAAAGTCCGTGGGCCTCGCGCCGATGGCGCCTATCCTGGCATTGGCGAGGCCTCGCTGTACGCGGCATACCTTCTCGAAGCGGCGTATGTCAGCGCTAAAGCTCTCGCTCTCGATTGCGCAGCTGTGCCAGGTAGTGTCGGTGAACTTGATACCGTATTGGTAGAAGTTATTCGCCACGGATATTTTACCGCAGAAGGAATCGCGCCGCTCGGCGGTCGAAAGCTTGTCCAGATAATCGTCGCTGGCTTGGATCAGCACCGGCACGCCTAGCTTGGCACCGTGGACCGCGGCTACTATGCCCAGTTCGTTGGAGAAGTTGGGCAAGACCACAATGATGCCGTCGATCTCCTCCCGCTTTTCCTGGAAGAGCTTGGCGCACTTCATGCCGTCCGCGCTCGTCTCCACCACTCCGGTAGGGGTCGCGTCGGGTGGAAGGATCACATAGGCATAGCCCATTGCTTCTATTTTCTTGATGAGCTGAGCGCGTCCCTCGGTCGCCAGTTTACCGTTGAAGCACCCCCTGGTGCCGACTATCAATCCGAATACGGTCTTGCCGTTCTTCATATCCGCTCCTTGCGAAGGTTTTCTTGCACGGCTCTCATCCTAGCATAAGGGATGATAATGTCAACCTAAAATTTCAAAAGTTACATATAGCATGTGGAGCATTAAAATATTCTTTAAATTTATAAAATCAATTAATAAAAGTAATTAAGTATATTGGAATTGAAAATATCTGATAATATGTCGATAAAATTACAAAAATAAATATTAAAAATGAAAAAATGCTATGTACAAATGCTCATAGTCTCGATTAAGATAGCCGCATGAACCATGAAGATATCTGGCAAAAAGCCACGCAGGTATGGAGCATAGCCAGCGCTGAGCTGGCGCGACTCGCGTCCACGCTTGATTCCGCCTCTTTCGTTCGGCTGGTGGAAGTCCTGGGAGGAACAACTGGCCGCATAGCCGTAGGCGGCGTAGGCACCTCCGGGGCTGCGGCGAAGAAAATCGCGCACTCGCTGTGCTGCATCGAGTGCCCGGCTTATTTCCTCTCTCCGGGGGATGCGGTACACGGCGCCCTGGGAGCCGTGCAGGAGGGGGATCCGGTGATCCTGATATCCAAGGGAGGCGGGACTCGCGAAATAGTAAACCTTCTGCCATCCCTGCGTATCAAGAAAGCCTTTATCGTCGGAGTGACTGAAAAGGTAGATTCCCCCCTTGCCCGCGCGGCGGACCTCGTGATCAAGGTAAGGATCGAGCGCGAGGCGGACGAATTCAACATGCTGGCCACTACGAGCACTATGGCGGTAACGGCGGTATTCGATGCCGTCTGCATAGCCCTGATGACGTATACGCATTATACCCGCGAGCAGTTCGCGGTCATTCATCCCTCCGGGGCCGTGGGAGAGCGGCTGCTGGAGGGTAAGGAGTAGGATTATGAAGATGAAAGCGGCGGTGTTCGAAGGGCCCGGGCGGATGTCCGTCCGGGAAGTAGAGTTGGCCCCTTGCGGCGACGACGATATCGTGATGAAGGTATATGCCTGCGGACTCTGCGGTTCCGATATCAGGAATTTCAAGACCGGCCTCAAGGGCGACATCAAGTCCCAGATCATGGGCCACGAATTCACGGGAACGGTCATGGAAGTCGGCAAGAACGTAACGCGTTTCAAAGCCGGCGATCGTCTGGCCGTGGCGCCGGATGTTTCCTGCGGCGAATGCTGGTACTGCAAGCGGGGCCTCGTGAACCTATGCGTAAGCCACCGCATGGTGGGTACCCATTGGGCCGGCGGTTTCGCCGAATACGTGCATCTGCCCAAGCCAGTACTGGACCGGGGCATGGTGCACCACATCCCGGAAGGCCTGTCCCTGGAGGACGCTGCCCTTTCCGAGCCCGCTTCGTCGGTAATCGCCGCGCAGGAGAACGCCGGCGTAGGCCTGGGCGATACCGTGCTGATTATTGGCGACGGTCCCATCGGCTGCCTCCACATCGATGTAGCCCGCGCCCGAGGCGCCGCCAAGGTTATCATGGCCGGGCTCACGAGGCTGAAGGAGGCGGAACGCTTCAAGCCCGACCTGCTCATCGACGCCGCTACCCAGGATACGGTAGCGGAGGTCCTGAAGGCCACGGACGGCCTCGGGGCGGACGTAGCCATAGCCGCGACTCCCGTGGCGGCCACCCAGGCCCAGGCGGTAAAGTCGGTGCGCAAGCGGGGCAGGGTGGTTTTTTTCGGCGGCTTACCGAAGACGGCCCCGGAAACGACCCTGGATGGCAATCTCATCCACTACGGAGAAATCCAGGTACTGGGCGCCTTTTCCTATCCCGCCCACATACACCAGAAGGCCTTAGCCACGATCAAGGCCGGGCTCATCCGGCCTTCCATGTACTTCAACATGACCGTCACCTTAGACGATATCGTGTCCGGTTTCGAGGCGGCGGCGGCCGGCAAGGCCCTCAAGGTTTTAGTGAAGCCCTGATCAAGGAGCATGAACAGATGAACGCTTTCAACAGCAGATTGCAGGAACGCCAGGCGGCGGGGAATCCCGTAGCGGTATCGGTCATAGGTGCCGGCCAGATGGGCACGGAGATCATCAGCCAGATAGGCGAGATGGTCGGTATGGATGTTTTCGTCGTAGTGGACCTTAGCCTAGAGCGGGCGGCCGCAGGCTATGCCCATTCAAAAAAGAAGGCCGAAGTTGTCAAGACGAACGACCTGGCGGAGGCAGAGAAGGCCGTCGCGGAGGGCAAGCGCGTGGCCTGCACGGACTACCGCATAGCCACGTGCCTTTCTCGGATCGAGGCGGTAGTGGACGCCACCGGCCAGGCGGAGATGGGCGCCGCGGTGGCCTTGGATTCCTTCGACCACAAGAAGCACGTGGTTATGATGAACGTGGAGTGCGACGTCACCATCGGGCCTATGCTGGCGCGCCTGGCCAAGAACGCGGGGGTGATATACAGCCTGGCGGCCGGGGACGAGCCCGCGGCCTGCGTGGAGCTCTACCGTTTTGCCGCGGCCCTCGGCTTCGAGATCGTCGCCGCGGGCAAGGGCAAAAACAACCCCCTGAATATCCACTCCACCCCCGCCATGGAGCAGGCCAAGGCCGACGAGCGCAAGATGAGCGCCCGCATGCTCTGCGAGTTCGTGGACGGCACCAAGACCGCCGTGGAGATGGCCGCGGTATCCAACGCCACGGGCTTAGTGCCCGACCTGCGGGGCATGCACGGCGCTAAGGCGACGGTACCGGAGCTCAACAAGGTTTTTATACCCAAGGCCGAAGGCGGCGTATTGTCCAAAAAGGGCGTGGTGGACTTCGCCATCGGCGTGCATCCCGGGGTATTCCTTGTGGTAAGCACCGACAATGAGCGCATCAGGGAAGGCCTCGTACAGCGGGATATGGGCAAGGGTCCATACTATACCCTCTACCGGCCGTACCATCTCTGCTCGATCGAGGTGCCGCTGACCATAGCGCAGTGCGTGCTCTACGGCGAATCCTCAGGCCATCCTCTGGGCGGGCTCGTATCGGAGTGCATAGCGGTATCTAAGCGGGCGCTGAAAGCGGGGGAGACCTTGGACGGGATCGGTGAATACTGCTACCGCGGATCCATAGAGCTTGCTTCCGTGGCCAAGAAGGAGCGACTCCTGCCCCTGGGCCTCGCCAAGGGCTGCGTCCTCAAGCGGGACCTGCCGGCCGATACGGTCATCACCTACGACATGGTCGAATTGGCCAAGGAAACGGTCCTGCTCCAGCTTCGCCGCATTCAGGATGAGCTATACTCCTAACATGGCATATCTCATCGGCTTGGACGTGGGGACTACGGGCTGCAAAGCCGTAGTCTTCCATGAGAACGGCGAAAGCGCGGGGGCCTGCTACCGGGAATATGGCATAGACGCCGATTCCCGTGGTAAAGCGGAACAGGACGCTGAGGGGGTTTGGTCCCTGTGTAAAGAGGTTCTCCGGGGAGCCGTGGCCTCCGTGGCAGGACCGCGATCAGCTACCCTCCCCGTGGCGGCCCTGGGCTTATCGGTGCAGGGAGACGCGATAATCGCGCTGGATTCCTCCGGGGCGCCTCTCCATCCGGCCATACTCGGCATGGACTATCGCAGCTCCGCGCAAGCCGACGAATGCGCCGCGAAATTTGGCGGCAAGCGGCTCTTCCTCCGCACCGGCATGCGCCCCCATGCCATGAATTCCCTTAGCAAAGTGCTCTGGTATCGAGCGGAGCGGCCTGAGCTTTGGGCCAAGACGAAACGGATCGTCACCTACGGCGACTTCATCGCTTCCCGCCTCTTAGGCGATGCCGGCGCGCTTCCCGCGATCGACCGCACCATGGCTTCCCGCACCATGGCCTGGAACCGGGAAGCGGGGGATTGGGACGATGGTCTCCTGGAAGCCCTAGGCCTATCTCGTAAGCTCTTTTCCAGGGCGGTATGGTCCGGAACGCCCCTGGGCCGCATAGATGCCGCGTTGGCCTCAGCCTGCGGCTTGCCGGATTCCGTGGTCATAGTCGCCGGAGGCCATGACCAGCCCTGTTGCGCCGTGGGCGCGGGCGTATGTGCGGAAGGGGACGTGGTGGTGTCTAGCGGGACCGCCGAGGTACTGTCCCTGGTCTTCCCCTCCGATAGCGCAGCCGATGCGCTCTACGACGGCTACTATCCCCGTTACTGTTCGGCCCTTCCCGGCCTGGACTTCACCTTCGCGCTGAATCATGTCGGCGGACTCCTCCTGCGCTGGTACCGGGATACCTGGGGAAGCGCGGAAGTCATGCGGGCGCAGAAGGAAGGCCTCGACCCCTATACCCTCATTAATGAATCCATGCCGGCAGGCCTCTCGCCGGTCCTCTTCCTGCCTCACCTGAACGGGGCGGGAACCCCGAGCTGCGATCCGCTCTCCATGGGAGCCATACTGGGTATCACCCTCGCTACCACCCGGGGGGACGTGGCCAAGGCTATCCTGGAGGCTTTGACCTTCGAGCTGGCGCTGAACGTGGATACCCTAGGGCGCTGTGGAATCGCTGTGAAAAACCTTACGGCCGTCGGCGGAGGGGCCAAATCGCCCCAGTGGCTTCAGTTGAAGGCGGATATCCTGGGCTTGCCCGTACGCAGCTTGGCTTGCGCGGAGGCCGGCTGCCTTGGGGCGGCGATCATTGCGGGTTCCGGCGCGGGTCTGTATACTGGCATCCCTGATGGGATAGCCCGGTGCGTGCGCTTCGGAAAAACCTACGAACCTGTAGCCTCCCGATCGGAAGCGTATGCGGAACGTTTTGCCCTGTATAAGGAGCTCCACGGAACCCTGCGCCCCATACACGAAAAACTAAGGTAGTGACCACTATGGAAAGCGCCGAACTGAACAGCATGCCGCATTCCTGCGCCCTTAAATTACAGGCGGTCTACGGTACCCTCAAGAGCGCGGAGCGTAAGGCCGCGGATTATTTAATGAATAATGCCCCGAATATCCACGGGCTGACCATAGTGGACTACGCGCAGAAGGCGGGCTGCTCAGAGGCCACCATAGTCAGGCTCTCTAAACGCCTCGGATATGAAGGCTTTCCTGAGCTCAAGAGCGATTTCGCCGCGAAGACGGCCGACCACTCTATCCTGGACTACCAGGGGCTCGACGCCTCGGAGGATCCAGCGGCTACCATGCAGAAAGTCCTTGAGGCTTCCTGCAGGGCCATCGTGGATACCGCCGCCGTCGTGGACCCCGAGGCTTACAATAAGGCTTTGGACGCTCTTTGCTCAGCCCGCACTATCATGTTCGCCGGGGTGGGCGACGCGGGCGTGGTGGCCGCCGAAGCCTATCAGCGCTTCCTTCGCATAGGCCATCCCACCGGTTTTTCCCAGGATTTCGACATCCAGCTCATTTTAGCCTCTCAGTTAAGGCCTGGAGACGTACTGGTGGCGCTCAGCCATTCCGGCCAGACGAAAAGCCTTCTGTCCGTGGTGCGGGAGGCGGAACGGGCGGGGGCTACGGTGATCGCCATCACAAACTATCCGCTATCCCAGCTGGCTAAGCGGGCGTCCTACGTTCTTCAGACGGCCGTGTTCACCTCGTACGTATCCGGGGAGGTCATGTCCAAACGGGTAGCGCAGCTCTGCCTCATAGAAAGCCTGTTCGTCAATTTCATGATCCGCAGGGGAGACGTATACCTCTCCCGGCTGGGGGCGTCCAACGAAGTGGTGCGCCAGAATAAGCTATAGGAGCGCATGCGTATGGCAATAACCCGCGCGACGGTCGAAGGGCGGCTTACGGAAGCCGGCCTGGATTACGCGGTTCTGGCCCTGGGCCCTGATTATTCAGTAGTCGTGACGGAGCGCTGGGGAAGGATACTTGGCCCCTTCGATCATGAAGGGCGATCCTTCATGTGGCTGAATAGCGGCGTGTGGTCGACGGCGGAGGCCTTTTCCGCAGCCCTTGCGATGGGGCTGTGGAACGTGGGGGGCGAACGCCTTTGGATAGCCCCGGAGATCCGGATCAATATAAAGGACAGGTCGGCTTTTTGGGAAAGCTATGCATTGCCTAGCGCCATGGATCCCGGTTCGTATAGCCTAGCCACGGACAGAGGTTCCGCCACCCTATCACAGGAGCTCTCCTTAACCGTCTATAATCCTAGCGCCGGCGAACTCCGCTTACGAGTCGATCGCTCGGTAGTGCCCGCGGCTAATCCCCTCCGCTACCTTTCGTCCATAGAGCGCCTCATGGAAGGCGTGGCTTACGCCGGCTATAGGCACAGCGTAGGCTTGGCTTCGCCTGAGGGGGGAGCGGCGGTCTCGCCCTGCGAGGCCTGGACTCTCTGCCAATTGGAGCCGCCGGGAACCATCCTTGTCCCCTGCACCGAGGGCGTCGAATACCAGGACTATTACGAAGCCGCCGACGGGAATTGCCTTCGGTTTTCAGAGGGTGCCGCCGCCTTCTCCATTACGGGAGCGCGGCGCTATAAGGTTGGTCTCCGGTCTCCCCAGCTACTCGGCAGGGCCGGTTATTTTAAGTTCGCCGCTTCCCGATCGGAGCTCATGGTCAGGTCTTATCCCAACGACCCCTCGTCTGAATATGTGGAAGAGCCCGACAAGCTGCCTGGATGCAGGGGGCTCTCCTTCCATGTATACAACGACGGGGGCGAATTCGGAGGTTTCGGCGAACTTGAATGCAACGGCCGAACCATTGGAGCCGGTACCGGCAGGGCCGTGAGTAGCGACGACTTTTACTTCTGGTATTTCCGGGGCGAGGCGGAACGGATTCGGGCTATAGGGCGAGTGTTACTAGGGAGCGGCGTGGACGGCTTGTAGGAGGCGCTTAGGCTTCGCCGCTGGCGCTCATTGCTGCTTGGTTCCCCGAAGCTTAGGTCTGCACATACAGCTGCGCTGTGCCTGACTCAGTGTCGAAATGCTGTATGCAAGCTGAAGCGGCGTCCCGAGTGAAGGCGCGGGCTCGGCTCACGATGAGCCGAGAGCCACGGAGGCGGGCTGGAGCCGCGAGCCAGGACGGCAAGCAACACCGTTTCCCGCCCGCGCTCGGGTCTACGATCCGGAAAGCACTCGTGGTACCAGGTTCGCAGCGGGTTCTTCAGCCTGGCTTACTTCTTAGGCGGATCTTTGATTCCTTTCTTACCGCCGGTCATTGGGCCTTGACCGCTATTCTTGCCTTTACCCTGGCCTTTTCCATGACCGTCTTTTGGCCCTTGGCCTTTTGGTCCTATTCCATCTTTGTTTGGCATATCAATTTCTCCTCTCAGATTCTGGCATTAGTAAGGTATAATAAAAAAATACGACGCTTCTCTGTAGAGGTCTGTTCGTTTGCGTACATAGGCGTATGAGTTGTCGATTCGATTATAGCCAAACTCTGTACCTCGCGGCTAAGGCAGTATTAGTTCCCCGAAGCTTGTGTCTGCCTGTACTGGTACGCTTTTACTAGAGTCGCGGCGTATTGATGTACGCAAGCTGATGCGGTATTTTGCCCCGAGACACAAGCTTCGGGGAACTAGCTAAAGGTAGAATCTATACTCGTTCTGTGTCTTCCCAGGTCGAAAGCCCCAATTCGATTTCAGCTCGGGCAATAAAGCGATCGCAATGTGGAGTTTTGATAACTATGGAGGTTTCATGTCGACTGTATGGGCTTGATTCGTCCCTCACGGCGGAAAGCCAGTTGAAGGAACCTTCAATCAACACTTGATGGTCGATGATTAGTGTTTTGTTGTGGATACCGGACATGACCATTAGTTTCGCTCCGGCTACTGTCAGCGCCTTATGCCCTTCTTCCGCCTGAGGCCGGAGCGTCCCCTGAACTTTGTCTAAACTATCATCGGTAAGTACAATCACTTCGACGTTACGTTTACGAGCTGAAGCAACCAGCCCGGGAATTTCGTCTGCCTGCAGGGCGGAATTGGAGATAAACGGGGAGACGACAACTAAACGCTTCTGGGCTATTTCGAAAGCCCTCCTTAGAGAGGCACGGTGCATCTGCAGAGTGTCCAGCCGGTCAATAGGGTGCCTGTCAAAGAACTCGATTTGAGCCTCCTTAAACAGGAAGTCATTGGGGATTTGGTTTTCCGGACTACGGAAAAGCAGTTGCCCCAGATCGCCTGCGGGGCTATTATAGTCATTGGTTTTGAACAGTACCATGTTGCCGAAAACGAGGAAATGCTGCTTTGCCCGAGTCGTGGCAACGTTGAGCATATTGTAAGACTGATTGAAAAAAAGCTGCCCGCTCGAATGATTGCGCCCATAGACAGGTGAGAAAATGACGACAGGCTTCTCAGCGCCCTGGAGTGAATGGACCGTGCCTACCACGAGACCCTTTATGTCGATATTATACACGTTCAGCGCTTCAAGGATTGCAGTTTGCTGCCCGCGAAAGGGCGTGATTATCGCCAGTACATCGGCGAGTTTTGCCTGGTATCGATCGCTTAGTTGTTCCTTGTTCTGGCGAATCCAAGCGGCGATCGCCCGTGCTTCGATTAGATTGGATTGCGAACTTTTAAATTTCCTCGATTCTCCAGCAATATGACAATAGCCTAAAGCAGGCCATGTTGATTTTTCTGCCTGGGTTTGTATTTCTAGCAGGGATTGGTATATAAAGCGGTTGGAATACTCGATGATTCCCGGGACGCAACGTCGGTGTTCCACCAAGAGGGATCCCGCTTCCTTCCAATGATCTGGATGAAGGAAAGGTGAAGCATTCTGCGCTAGTACCATTAGGCTACCGTTCATGCAGCCCCTTCGGGATTGCGAAAATGCCTCATACTGCTCCTGCGTTGAAACGATCCCTGCCCTGCTGGCGTTCGAGAAGTCGATGGCCTTCGAGGGGATATTCCATATCGGCTCAAGTTGGAGTACGTCACCAACAACCAAGGCCCTTTTTGCTAATCCGAATACTGGTACCCCTAATTCCGGCGCGACTTGGCCTGCCTCGTCTACGATTAGTAAATCGACGCTCCCGGAAAGAGCTATGTTCACCCATGCACCATCAGGCGTTTTCTTGCTGTACGTCAGGAAGTGGGGCATGGAATGGAAGGTGGAAACGAACATGGGCGTCAGGAAGGAGCGCTCTTGCCAACGCTGTAAACTCTGCGACTGCCCTTGGTTTAGTTCCCAATAACGATTATCATCCCGCAAAAGTAGCCATTGCGCTTCATAGCCGTGTAAAGACCACCAAAAAGCCTTGTGTCTCTCGCCTACATCTAGCTTCCCCTGGACGGCTTCTATCCATGTATCTAACCCGCAGGGAATGCCCGGATCAAGGCTTATGATATAAGGAGCGATACGATCATAGTCCCTCTCGACGGTAGTCCATGCGCGGATAAGTTTATTCTCGGTCTGGAAAAGATTATCCCGTACCTTCCATATCTCCTGGCTTAATGCATAGAAATCAAGCTGGTCTAGATTGATTGAACCATCGTCCTTTATCAATAGATCAGACTGGAGGCGCGCGCGGCGTAGTTCCATTGGGCCTTTAGTTAATCGGTCGACTAAGCGGAGTAGAAAACCTGGACGGGCGCGGCGAAGTTTCTCCCGTTGGATAGAATTATCCAGTGGCTCGCGTTTTTTCCTCAAGGACTCTATACGTGATTCAATAGCGCTTGGAAGTGAGAGTAGCGATATGTCCTTTAACTCCGGTGACCGGCAAGCTTTCCTCAATCTGTCCAAGCTTGAGCTAACATCATCGATTTGACTGCAGAGTTTTTTCACCTCTTGCCGGATCCAAGTAAGCCCTTTTTGCAGATCAGCATCTCCGGTATAGTCTTCCTGGTTAAGGAGCTTCTTAAGCAAATATTCCTCGCAGGATCCCTTAGAATGGGCTGTACAGTATTCATGATATGCATCGAATCCTTTAGTGCCACATGTACTTACCCAATGCCCCGCTCGCCGGGCGGTCTCTAGTTTTTCGGCGTTGTTGGCAGCCAGATACTGGCCAAGGATGTCCAGATCTGGTAGCCAACGCTGATTCAGATTTAAACGATCCCCCCCCCGCGGAGATACGGAAGCAAAACTGTCCAAGATATTGGTGATAGCTTTGTTGTTTGCGGAGCTGCCAATGATGATCGGGGGCTTAGAGTCGGCGAGGAAGAATTTTACCAGCAGATCTGCAGCAATGCTCTGAATTAATGTGGTTTTGCCAGTGCCCGGAGGTCCGTTTACTGCCATAACTTGATAGATTTCGCATCGGTCTAGGAGAGATAGGCTGATCCGTTGTGAGTGGCTCAGAGGGAAGCGTGCTGTCATTTGGCCATAGTGCCGGGTTTTTAAGCCGGAATCGATCGGGTCCATTATGGTCTCTGTTCCCCCCTTTTTAATCTTGAGGAGACTTCGCAGGGTACCCGGCAGATGTGCAGAATCGCCTACATCATACTGGTCGTATACCTGCAGAAGCGAAGTAGAAAGCCCGTGCAGATCTGCGGGATAGAGGGCAATGTATTCGGTGTATACATCCCAATTTTCTATAGACAGATTTTGAATGTCACATCCTACTTGTTTTTTAAAATAAGGGGCTGTAGTAGATAAGAAAATGGATTATGCTTAAGAAATGGCTGTATTTCGTTGCAGGTTAAGCAATAAAGTTCAACTCGAGCTGTTAAAAGACTTTGTTCTTGAAGTTACTGCTAGATCTGCCGCTAACATAGTTGGAATACAGCCTAATTCAGCAGCACTTTACTACAAGAAAGTTCGTACGGTTATTAGTGAACATCTCGAAGCAGAATCAAAAGAGCTATTCAATGGGCAAATCGAACTTGATGAAAGCTACTTCGGAGGTGTCCGAAAAGGAAAGCGTGGTAGAGGTGCGGCCGGAAAAATCGCTGTCTTTGGTATGCTAAAACGACAGGGTAAAGTATATACAGTGGTTGTTGAAAACACCTCTTCCCCTGTCTTAATGCCTCAAATCCTAAGGAAAATAAGGCTTCACAGCATTGTCTATACAGATTGTTATAAAAGCTATGACACGCTTGACGTGAGTGGTTTCAAGCACAGACGTATTAACCATTCTGATAATTTCGCTGATAAGAAGAATCACATCAACGGTATAGAAAACTTCTGGAACCAAGCAAAACGTGTGCTTCGTAAGTATAATGGTATTGATAGGAACTCGTTCCCATTGTTTTTAAAGGAATGCGAATTCCGTTTTAACTATGGCTCACCAAAGGAACAACTAGAAACGTTGCGAGCTTGGTGTGATATCTAGAGAATTATCTACTACAGCCCCTA
>JBGSKZ010000141.1:0-5365 GCA_041741035.1 Treponematales bacterium | reverse complement strand
TTGAAGTACTTCTCGATGAGGTCTATGCCGAAGCGCTCGTTGCCCGCGGGCACCGGCGTGTGGGTGGTGAAGATATTCGTGGGCCAGAGGGCCTGCAGGGCCTGATTGAAGTTAAAGCCCTTCTCCGCCATGAGCTCGCGTATGCGCTCGAAGCAGAGGAAGGCGGCATGGCCCTCGTTCATGTGCGTGACGACGGGATTTATGCCCACCGCGCGCAAGGCCCGTATGCCGCCTATGCCGAGCAGCACTTCCTGGCGTATGCGGGTCTCCTTGTCGCCTCCGTAGAGCGTCGCAGTGATAAGGCGGTTTGCCGGCGTATTCTCGTCGATATTGGTGTCGAGGAGGAAGAGCGACGAGCGTCCCACCTTCACTTCCCATACCTGGGCCACGACCTTTTCGCCGCCTATATCCACGGCTATCTTTACCGGCTCGCCCTTGGCGGTCTCGCAGCGCTGCACCGGCATGTTGTACCAGTCGTTCTCCGGGTACTCTTCCTGCTGGTAGCCGTCCGCGTTCAGGTACTGCCTGAAATAGCCCTGCCTGTATAAGAGGCCTACGCCGACGAGCGGCAAGCCCAGGTCGGAGCTCGTCTTCATGTGGTCGCCAGACAGTATGCCTAGGCCGCCCGAATAGATGGGCAGCGAGGCGTCCATGCCGTATTCCATGGAGAAATACGCCACGTAGTCCTCGTACGCGCCCTTGTACCAGGTTTGACCTTTTTTATAGGCCTGGAACTTCTCGTACACTTCCTTGAGCGCCGCCAGGTAGGAATCGTCGGCGGCCACGGCGTCATAGCGTTCCTGAGACACCATGCCCAGCATCTTGGCTGGATTCTGACGGGACTCGCTCCACACGTCGTAGTCGAGGCGTATGAAGAGCATGATGGCGTCGAAATTCCAGGAAATCCAGAGATTATGCGCCATCTCCTCCAGGGGAGCCAATTCCTTGGGTATCTTAGGTTTTACGGTGTGCGTGAGAATTTTCATGGTTTTACCCCATGAGTACAAGATGCCGCCCCGCCAAGGGGACGACTATAACCGGCACCGCGAAGGCGTACCTGGTTTCCCGAAGCTAGTTCCCCGAAGCTTAGGTATCGCCAAAAAATAGCAACGCCATGGTAGGGGCACCTTAAGCGCTCTACCCGCATAGCGTACCCGGCTGCCCTGACATAAGCTTCGGGGAACTAATGACGCCTTAACGATAAGCCACCTGGGCCGCAAGTGCAATCCATGGCGCGACTCTGTCAGTACGCTATAATAAACCGGTTTAGCTGTCAATTGCCGCCGACGCGCTTTACGCGTTAGGATAGGCCATGACCTTCAGGCAGTTTTCAGGCATCGTGGAGCTGCGCACGAAAATAGTAAGCCTGTCCACCTTCAGCGTTAGCCTACTCTACGCCCTGTGGCTCGCGGGTAGCGTTTCGCCCGGCAGGGCCATGCTCACGCTGGCGGCCGCCCTTGCCGTGGATATGGGCACGACGGGCTTTAACAGCT
The DNA here is from genome assembly GCA_041741035.1 of Treponematales bacterium. GTDB lineage: Bacteria > Spirochaetota > Spirochaetia > Treponematales > UBA12059 > UBA5200. The sequence continues at coordinate 3,872 of JBGSKZ010000141.1, read as the reverse complement.
ACTTCGACTGGTACCGCAACGTGGACGACGCGCGCTTCAACCGCGAGAAGGATAAGGTGCTCGTGCACGAGGGCGTAAGCCCGGGTTCGGCCCTGCTCGTAAGCCTGCTCTGCTACGCCGCGGCGGCGGCCTTAGGCCTTGCCCTTGTGTTTATAGCCGGCCCCGTCGTCTTGGCCATAGGCGCCGCCTCGCTGCTCGCAGGCTTCCTCTACAGCGGCGGCCCGCGCCCCCTTTCGTCCACGCCCTTGGGGGAGATCTTCGCCGGAGGCTTTTTAGGAGCGGCCTTCTTCCTGGTGACGGTTTTCATCCTGACCGGCAGGCTCGACGGCCATGCTCTGCTGGCCAGCCTGCCCCAGAGCCTCTTCATAGGCGCCATACTCTCCACGAACAATGCCTGCGATATTGAGGGCGACCGGGCCGCCGGACGACGCACTCTGGCCGTGGGGCTGGGCCAGCGGTGCGGGCCTTATGCCATTTACGCCCAATTAGCGCTCGGAGCCCTAGCCTTGGCTGCGTTATCGGCGACGGAAGTATTGCCGCGCGCGACGCTAGCCCTACTGCTGCCGACTTTAGCGCTAAGCCTCCGCGAACTTGCGCGCATGCGCGCGCGCGGCTACGGCCACGAAACCAAGGGCCCGAATATGGGCGGCATAGCCAGGATCTTCCTCATGCTCAGCGCGGCACAGGCTGGGGGGTACATCGTAGCTATTCTATTTGCCTGATTTAGGCCGGGCGGAGCTAGCGCCTACTAGCGGTCCCGGCCCTTGCCCGAATCCGCGATGTCCACGAGGTCCTTAGGGAAGGGGTCCAAAAAGACCTGATCCAGGAGGTAGTCGACCTCAAAGCGCAGGGCCCAGCTCTTAAGCAATGCTAGCAGGGCCGAGGCAGGTATGCGCTCGTCCCGGTACTCTTCTATAGAATTGATGAAAAGCGTTCGCTCCCGTACGCTCAGCTTGTCAGAAAAGCCGCCGAAGGCGTGCAGGGCCGTGTTGATGACGCCGCCGGGCTTGACCTGCGCCGAGAACATCGTTCCCAATTCCGCCCGATACGCGCCAAGGATCTCCCCGAAGGGCCGACGATCCTGATTGGCCACTATCCTGCCCAAGCGCCGCATGGACGCCTGGTTCATGCCCAGAAACATGAGCTTGTGCCGCGCATGGTAGTCCACGAGCGCGCCTGGCTTGCCGGTTAGCGCAACCTGCCTAAAACACGCAAGCGCGTACAGGCAGGAAAGGAAATGCTCGCGAATGCCGTGGTTCTTAAGCCTGCCCTCGTCCTCGACCGGCGCGCCTGAAAGCGCGTCCAGCACCGCCTGCCCGAAGAGCCCCGCCCCCGTGTCGAACATAGCCCCGGGCTCGGGCTTGCGGTAATTCTTTACGTCTTTTATGCCGCAGGACGGCGAGCGCGACTTAAGCACTGCCCCGTCTACCGCCGGTAGCCCCGCCGCCGCGGCCCCCGCCGTCGGCTCGATAGCAGCCGCACCGCCATAGCCTTTAAGCTCAGTCGCCTTAGCCGCGCAGTACGCCCGCATGGCAACGCTGTGGTCCATTCCCGTGGCAGGCTGGACCATGCGCACCTGCCCCTCGACCATGACTAGGCGCACCGGGTCCCGCGGCACGCCAAGGCCAGTATCAGCCTCGGGGCAAGCCGTAAGCACATCGCAGAGCCCGGCCAGGAGCGCTACCGTATGGTCGTTTATCATGGCCCCGTTATAGCGGCAATGATCGAAGCCTAAACAGCGCGATACGAGAAGCTTGGGGCGGGGATGCATGGGGGGCCTCCGAGATTGATCAAGATGAAATCCATACAATACAAACAAATAGATTATACAACTAATTATATTTTTGAAATCATGAACTCTTTTAATTCCTTATAATTTTAGGTCATAGATAAAGTGCAGAAAAAAGCCGCCACTTTAAGGCGGCTATTAAATCAGTTAGAAGAATCTACCATGTAGCACCACCATTCAGAGATTTCTTTAGTGTAATAGAATAGTCGTTAGGGTGCGTTGCCGATTGCGTCGTATATGCAGCATAGACTGTCGAACCGGATACTGCAATTGCGACTTCCGAGGCGGAACCTGTGAAGGATGAATCGACGTCCAGCCATTGGGGTGACCAACTGACGCCCTCGTCGGAAGAGGAAGCGAACCGTACCCCGTAGCTCGGCGACGAGCGGAAATAAAGAGTATACAGAACTCCATTCGCCAAGCGAAGCGGCGTGGTCTGTGCGGCTCCTATAGTAGCTGTAGTTTCTCCGGCAATCGTATGTAATGCAGACCAGGAGGATAAGCTCATGTTCGTGGAAACTTTGGAATATAGAGGTGAGCCCCCGTCTAGCCGCCATAGAGAATAGCCTCTCGTGCCATCGATCACCAACCCTGACGACCAGAGTGAACGGCCCGTTCCGTTATTGTTTATAGTGTGGTAGAGGTAAGTTGCTGGAGTGCCGATCGTGACAAGGGGGAGCACTGCAACACGCGTATACTGACCGTCCTCGTAGAGAGCATAAAGCTTAGTAGCGTCCACCTGCAGGGATACGAATTCACCCCCCGTTTGACCATTAATACCCGTAACGTCGTAGTAAGAAAAGGCAGGAATTCCCATTGTAGGCGTAGTATCATCCCGCAGAGCCACTTGCATCTTTGATGCGGCGCTGTTGTAGTACGCTAAATACACTTTATTATTTGCGAACGTGATGTTGGAGTTCTTGACCTGATAGAAATGGCTATTGGGAAAGCTCCCAACGTAATTCGTCGCAAAATGACTAGTATAGTCAGCAAATGTAGAATTAACTACGCTGGATGTATTGGCTATCGTATAGAATAGCGCGGATGAAGGCGTGTTACTAAGGTAGAAGATATGGATGTTCGATGTCGTACCGGTTGAAACGCCGATCGATACTGCAGAAACTCCCGTGTTGGAGATAGCCAGTTTAGGTGCCGGCCAGGTCTTGCCTCCGTCCTTCGAGATTGAGAGGTAAATGCCTGTGGTCATGTAATATGCGGCAATCAAGGTTGGAAGGTTCGGGCTTTGCCAGACGGAGGCTGGGGCAATCGAAATTTGAGGAGAATAATAAAACGCTGTAGAGGCGGAATAGACAATACGCGAACTCCCATGGAATTGTGTGGAATGCCCTGTCCCATAAAATACATAAGAAGGATTAAAGCTATCATTTGAATTAACAACAAAGTTACAAGAATAATTGTTATCAGGCGCTGCAGGTGTAAAGGTCGCAGAAAAGGTGGTCGACGAGCCTGGAGGCAAGGTCATCTGTACCGGTTGTACTATACCACCGTAAGAGGCCGCGCCAGAACCTCCGGTTATCGATACGACATTTGGCCCCGTGAGGGTGACATTTGTACTGCCGGTATTCTTTAATGTAAGGATCTTTGTAGCTGGATCCCCGAAAATCGTGTCTGGCCAGGTAATCGTATCACCGGGGCCGATTATCGTACTACCGTCGTAAACTACTAAAGCTACTTTTGAAAGTGAGACCCGCTCCTCCACAAGCAGGCGGAGATCTAATATAGGGTCGCATGACAATAACACAAAGGACAATGCTATGAAAGAAATTATCAAATATAGCTTCGCTTTCAGTCTTGCCATAATACATATCCCTTCTTCGTATCAGCGTCCGTGGCTCTAGTTCCCTCTTTTTGGGCTGTTTCTAAATACGCAAATTTCGCCGCTAATGACGGATCCAGCTTCTTGAGTTGATCATACGACGATATCGCCTCGGTGTATTTCCCAAGAAGCAGTGAACCGCCCCGGGATTGCCGGAGATCAAATCCTGTGGGAGGATAGGTCATGGGCAATGGAGTTAGGTTTACACAAGAGCTGAAAGAGCGAGCTGTCAGGTTGGTCCGCGAA
>JBGSKZ010000140.1:0-5217 GCA_041741035.1 Treponematales bacterium | reverse complement strand
GCCGCGGCGTACGAGGCTATGCGCCTGGCGTCCGACGAGGCGAGCGCGCTAGCGCGCGAAGCGGCCGGCTCGCTTGCCGAGCTTGTAAAAACTCGCGCGAAGCGGGCGGAGCTGGGTACGAGGCTCGAGAATTTAGTGGCGCTGGCTAGGCTCTTGAACGGCGAAACGGCGGGGAGGCGCCTGTCGTTCAAGAATTACGCGCTCGCCTCCTACTTCAGCCTGGTAGCCAAAAACGCGTCGCTGCGCCTGCGCGATATGAGCGACGGCCGCTACGATGTGCGCGTGGCCGAGGGCAAGGCGTCCGGCCAAGGGCGCGTAGGCCTTGAACTGGAAGTGCTGGACTCCTACACCGGCCGGGCGCGCCCCGCGGCCAGCCTGTCGGGCGGCGAAAAATTCCTCTGCGCCATATCGCTGGCCCTTGGCCTGTCCGACCTGATCGTGCGGAGCTCCGGCGGCGTAGCCCTGGATTCCATCTTCATAGACGAGGGCTTCGGCTCCCTGGACGAGGAGGCCCTGGAAAGGGCTATGGCCGCGCTGGACCGCGTGCGCGGCGACCGAATGATAGGCATCGTGTCGCACGTGCCCGAACTCCGCTCGCGCATATCCAGCAGGGTGGAAGTGATTAAGACGAGGCGGGGCTCGAGCCTAGAGCTTTTCGGCGGCGCTTAGCGACCCCGACCAGGCGGCGCGCAGCAAGAGCCCTAACTCGGCGTCGCTGAAGGCGCGCGGGCTGCGCTGCCGCATGCGATAACCCAAAGCGTCGGGCAGCAGGGCGGCGAGCTGATCCTCGGCTATGCCCAGCTCCGCGAGGCTCGCGGGTATGCCGAGCCTTTTCTTGAGGGCCGCTATCTCCGCGACGAATGCGTAAGCGCCGGCAAGCGCGGCGCCCTTGTCGCCGCGCGGCTTAGTCCCGTCCGTTTGGCGGGCCGCGCTTCCCGAGGAAAAAGCCTCGCCCAGCCTGGCCATGCGTTCGGGACAGCTTGGGGCCAGGGCGGCCAGCACATAGGGAAGAATGACGGCGTTCGCCAGGCCGTGCGCCGCTCCGTGGCGGGCTCCAACTGGATGGGCGAAGCCGTGCACCATGCCCAGGCCCGTATTGCTGAAGGCGGCGCCCGCGAGAGCCGCCGCTATGGCCATGCCGGAGCGCGGGCCTAGTTCGTCGCCATGTTCGCAGGAGCGCTCCAGGTTGCGGCCTATGAGCTCCACGCACTGCAGGTTTATGGCATCGCTCGCGGGATTGGCCCCCAGCGACAAGTAGGATTCCACCGCGTGGGTAAGGGCGTCCATGCCGGTAGCCGCGCTTACCGCGGGCGGCATGCTCGCGTGGAGCTCGGGGTCCACGAGCGCGAGCGCGGGGAAGAACGATTCGTGGGAAAAGCCCAGTTTTCGTTTCGTCGTTCCGTCGGTGGTGACCGCCGCCGAGCTCATTTCGCTGCCGGCGCCCGCCGTGGTGGGCACGGCTATGAGCGGCAGGGCGGGTTTGCTTGGAACGGCCCTGCCATAGATAAAGTCGAGGACATCCTGGCCATTGGCCGCCATGAGGGAGGCGCTCTTGGCGCAATCGATGGGGCTGCCGCCGCCGTAGGCTATAAAACCCTGCCGCTTCCCTTCTAGCGCGAGCCCGGCCGCTTCGCGTACCAGGGCGGCTTCGGGATCAGCCTTCACGGAGGCGTACTCGCCAAAATCCACGCCTGCCTTACGTAGCGCTTCCTTTAGGTCGGCATAGCCCTTCGAGTTTTTGGTAGCGCCGGTGCCGGTAACGAGGAGCACGGAGCGCAGTCCCATGCTTTGGGCCATATCCCCTACGGATCTAATCTTGCCCGCCCCGAATTCAAGCCGGGTAGGGCAGCGGTAGAAAAAGCCGGGTATTGGATCATGCATGTTTTTTTTCCTCTGGATTTATAGCGAGAGTCTGCTCACCGGTATAGCGGGGCAGGCATTCCTGGCACAGGCCATGGGTGGCCATGATGCCGTAGCGTTCCTGGAGCACCTGAGGCAGGGGAGCCCAGCGGCCATCCCTCCCACGAGCCTTGCCGCAGGACGAGCAAAGGGGCAGGTTTCTATCCGTGCCAGAGAGGGGATCCTTCATGCTCGCCGATACGAGCGAGCTCGTTTCTTTGATAAGCTCGTAACGCACAGCCACGTCGTGGTAGCTGGCGATGATGCCTATGCGCCTGCCCCTGGAGTCCTTTATGGGCAGGCAGCTCAATTCGTACGGGCGCCTCCCGAAGACGGTGTCTATGGCTATATCGGCCTCCCAGGGCCCTTTTTTCTCGAGGCTCTTGGCGACGAGCTCGAGCAACTTATGGGCGCCGGCCATAGTGCCCACGGGATTCACGCCTTTTAGGAGTTCCTTGGCCGAAGCGTTGGCGTCCAGTATCCTGCCTTGCTCGCTGAGCACGAATACGGCGGTCTTTAGCGAGTCGAAGAGCGTGGAGCGCGCAATGGGCACGATGGAGAAAAGGCCGTAGCGGTCTGAGGCAAGAGAAAAAAGGGCGGCCGATACGGCGAAGATGATCGAGGTATAATCCTTTTTAATAAAGGACAGGAAGCCGGTCACATAAGCCACGTTGTAAGCGACCGGCAGGAGCACGGCCACGAGGCTGAGCCAGGCCTGCTTTTTGAGCGAACTGGCAAGGCCCCGGTACGCGTCAAGGATAAGGACCGCCCCTATCGATACCAGGGCGTAGGAATAGCCGGCATGTACCCAGAACCAGGGACCGAAGCTTGTGCTCAGGTAGGGCAGGCCCAGCACGCTCGTGAACCGGAGTTGGGACCAGAGCATGAGGTGGCTGTCGTTGCTAAAGGCCAATGCGACGGTGATAGCGGGAATTATAAGGAGCGCGCTTAAGCGCAGCGCGGTGGGAGTCTTTACCTTGCCCGCGATCCGCAGCGAATACTCGAGCCAGGCGACCGGCAGGGCCGCTATGAAGATATAGGCGGACTGCATAAGCAGCTTGGTGCCTTCGCGGGTAGGCCAGAGGGCCTCGAGCCAATTGCATATAAGCCAGCCCATATCCGCTAAAGCCAGCGCGAGAAACGCTCGGTTTCGGGCATCTTTGAGATTAGGTACAACTCTCGTAAGGAGTATGACGAGGAATACCCCGCAGGCGGGGGCTAAAACTATATATATTAATTGCTGAAAGTCGAAGATACTCATAGTGCAGTATTGCCTTCATTTTTTTTTACGTCAATAAATATATAGTTCCTCGAAGCTTATGTTTGAGCTCGCTACAGCGCTTGAGTTCGCGCTGTGGCTAGATATCCCACACTACCTATTGTAGCTTCAAGCCCTGAGCCATAAGCTTCGGAGAACTAAGAAAAACCAAATATTAGAGCCTAGAACGATAAACGCACAATCGCCGAGCGATTAGAAATCCCAGCCGTCGTTTGAGCCGAAAAAGTCGTCCGACGCGCCACCCAGACCCGAGCTACCCTCATTGCGCAATGCATAGAGCCGCTCTGCGTAACGGAAGGTCCCCACTCTGCGCTCGAGCGCGGAAGCCTCCGCGCGGAAGCGCCGCAGGAAATCGCCGGCGGTCAACCCTTTCTTTATTTCGACCCGTTCTAACGCTGTGCCGAGCACGATGCCTTCCAACTGATCTATACGATAATAGATGCGCTCGAATATGAAGAGTATCTTGCGCACTTCTTGTATCTTGCCTATGAGCTCGCGCTTTTCACGCATGGTGGCTGGATCGTTGGCGCGGGGCACGAGGCCGGCACCGTCCTCCCGTATCCACTTGGCGAGTGTTTCGCTCTTCTGCAGGGGGTCAAAGGCGGCTATGAAGCGCTCTTTAAGGTCGGTGTAGCGGCGCTCGAAATCGGCGAGCGCGCGGGGCGCGTCGGCTTTGAATGCTTCGATCTCGTCGGCTATCCAGCGCTTTTCAAATTGCTCGGGACTTGATATGGCAACCGCAAGAAGCTTAAGCCGATCGGCGGGCTTGCGCTCCACGGCTTTGCCCGCGGGAACGGCGATGGTAGCGTCGCCGTCGGACGCGCTGACTTCACCTTCGGAACAACTGATGAGCACTGAGCCGTTTACGGAAGTGGCTACGCTGAATGCTGTGCCCCGCACGCCCATGGCTACCGTCTCGGTGCTCACGCTGAAACTGGGGTTGCCCGACAATTTGGCCATTTTAGAGGCTATCTGCCCGGCTATGAGTTCTATGCCGCTTTTTACTCCGCTGTCGTCTTTAGCCAGTCGCAAATAAGCCACGGATTTAGGCCGTATCGTAAGGGTACCGCGCATGCCCGTGCTGCGGTCAAGGTTGATGATGACTATGCCGTCAGCGGCGGTCTTAATAAGGTCGTCGGGCATGACATCGTCGCCTATATTGGCTTCTCCCAATGTCTTATTACCGCGCATAATGGAAGCGCTACCCTCTACGTAATCGATGCTGCCAAAAGGCTGAGCGGCTTGAGCCCAGGCCGCTCCAAGCGGTACAAGAGCGATAGCGAGGACTAAGGCTAAACGTTTGGCTATTCTTTTCATGCTTAAGCTCCTTGCAACATGGCCTGTGGCGGCGAAGAATCGTACCAAGTATAGCGCGTAGGCTAGAATAAATCGATGCCCGACGCGAAACCCGTTGTTAGTTCCCCGAACCTTATTGCTTCCACGCATCCTACGAAGCCAGGGCATACTTGGGCACATAGTCCTTCCCCTCTTTTAAGGGCGTCCGGTGGGCTTTCATCCAAACCCTTGTCTCTTCATCATTTAAGCGCAGCTTTGAAAGAAAGGGCCTGTCCGTATAGTAGCCCTGCATCCCTTCGCGGATCCTGAACGCGGGTACCCCCGCGGCCTGGGCATGCGTGAAAGGCAGCCATAAAGGCCTAATCCGGTACCGTTTCTGGTAATTGTGATAGATCTGGTAGAGCCGCATGCGCATAAGGCCGTTGGCCACATTCCGCGTGAAGCAGACGCTCTCGCGATGAAAGGCGGCGAGGTCCTTCCTTAGCTCACGATCGTAGTAGTTCACCGAGAAGAGCGGATTCAATAACCCCCGCGGCGCCTGCGACGGGTGGATCCTATGCTCCAGTCGTCCCTCGGCCATGGCCAGGCGTAGGCTCGGTAGCGCGGCGATGGCCTGAGGGTAGACGGGATGCTCGTCGGTCCACAGTTGCACGCCTTCCATGGCAGCCTGGTCCCAGTATCTAAGGAAGACTCCCATGAGTTCGCGGAAGGATGCCGACAGTCCCCCGCGCTTGGGTTTCCAG
>JBGSKZ010000139.1:0-2965 GCA_041741035.1 Treponematales bacterium | reverse complement strand
CCGACATTGACGCCACGCTCGCGGGCGAGGCCGGCGGGCGGGAACGCATGCGCTGGGACGCCATACCCTGGGCCGTGTACTCCATACCGGACGCGGCGGGCGTGGGCATGACCGAGCAGGAAGCCAAGGCGAGGGGCTTCGATACCGCCTGCGCCAAGATAAACCTGCGAGCCTCCGGGCGCTTCGCCGCCGAGAACGGCTTCCAGGCCCATGGCGCGGTGAAGCTCGTCAGCGACAAGGCCAGCGGCCGCATACTGGGGCTGCACGGCGTGGGCAGCTACGCCTCGGAGGCCATTTGGGGCGGAGCGGCCCTCATAGAGCAGGAAATGCGGGTGTCGGATCTTCAGGAGCTTATCCTGCCCCACCCTACCGTGTGGGAACTTATACGAGACGCCGCCTGGCTGCTTCGCGGCTAAGAAAGCGCCGCGAAGACTATATGAAGGAGCAGAACTATGCCTAAGTCAATTACCGTCGATCCCGCCAAGGTGCGCAAGAGCGGCACCCTCAAGATCAAGGATATACCCCTCAACGCCTACAAGGGCGATTGGGCGGCCGAGAAGGCCCGTTGGGGCCAGGAACGCCTCGTAAGGGCCTGGTACGACATGGCCACGATACGCGAGTTCGAGACCATGCTCAATGCCTTTAAGACGCAAGGTTCGTGGAACGGGGTGGAGTACAACCACAAGGGCCCTGCGCACTTGTCCATAGGCCAGGAATCGGCGGCCGTGGGCCAGAGCATGGCACTGGGCGTTGAGGACTTCCTCTTCGGCTCGCACCGCAGCCATGGCGAGATACTGGCCAAGTGCTACGCCGCGGTGAGCGCTCTGGACGAGAAAAAGCTTGAGGCCATCATGAAGGGCTTCCTTGCCGGGGAGACCCTGGGCATAGCCGAGAAGGCGCCGTATAAAAACGTAAAGGACCTCGCGGAAAACTTCGTACTCTTCGGCACCCTTGCCGAGATTTTCGCCCGCAAGGCCGGCGTGAACCGCGGCTTAGGCGGTTCCATGCACGCCTTTTTTACCCCCTTCGGCAGCATGCCCAACAACGCCATCGTGGGCGGCTCGGCGGACATAGCCGTAGGCTCGGCGCTCTTCAAGCGCATAAACGGCAAGCCGGGCATAGTCATAGCCAATATAGGCGACGCGTCCATGGGCTGCGGCCCGGTATGGGAGGCCATGAGCATGGCCGCCATGGACCAGTACCGCGAGCTCTGGCCCCAGTCGGCGGGCGGAGCGCCGCCGGTGCTCTTCAATTTCTTCAATAATTTCTACGGCATGGGCGGCCAGACCCATGGCGAGACCATGGGCTATCAGGTGCTCGCCCGCGTGGGCGCCGGCGTCAACCCGGACAACATGCATGCCGAGCGCGTGGATGGCTACAACCCCCTGGCCGTGGCCGACGCGGTGGAGCGCAAGAAGGAACTGCTGCTGGCGGGCAAAGGCCCGGTCCTCCTGGATACCATCACCTATCGCGTGTCCGGCCATTCGCCCTCCGACGCGTCCAGCTACCGCACGCCCGAGGAAATCAAGGCCTGGCAGGACGCCGACGCCATAGAGGACTACGGCCGCTATCTGGTGGCTAATGGCGCGGCGAGCGCCGACGAACTGGCGCAGCTGCGCGCCGGCATAGTGGAAAAGCTCGGCGCCGTGGTTAAGCTCGCGGTGAACGACGAGCTCTGCCCCCGGGCAAACGGCCAGTTCATAGAATCGGTCATGCTGTCCAACGGCAAGGTAGAGCGTTTTGACAGCGACAGCGCCGAGGGAAAGGCCAGGCAGCCTGAACTCTTGCAGCCCCTGGCAGAGAACGCTCGGGTAAAGGCCCTGGCGGGCAAGGCCCGCTACGCCTTCGACGCCGAGGGCAAAGCCGTATCCAAGAATAAGCTCTACCAGTACCGCGACGCGCTCTTCGAGGCCATGGCCCACCGCTTCGCCATTGACCCCACCATGGCCGCCTGGGGCGAGGAGAACCGCGACTGGGGCGGCGCCTTCGCCGTGTACCGCGGCCTTACCGAGCTCTTACCCTACCCCCGGCTCTTCAACAGCCCCATATCCGAAGGGGCCATCATAGGCGCCGGCGTGGGCTATGCGCTCTCCGGCGGCCGCGCGGTGGTGGAGCTCATGTATTGCGACTTCATGGGCCGCGCCGGCGACGAGATCTTCAACCAGGCCGCCAAGTGGCAGTCCATGTCGGCGGGTCTCTTAAAGATGCCCCTGGTCATGCGCGTATCCGTGGGCAACAAGTACGGCGCCCAGCACTCGCAGGACTGGGCGGCCCTCGTGGCGCACGTGCCCGGGCTCAAGGCCTACTTCCCCGCCACGCCCTATGACGCCAAGGGCATGCTCAACCTGGCTTTACGCGGCACCGACCCCGTAGTGTTCTTTGAAAGCCAGCTCCTCTACGACCTGGGCGAGCAGTTCGAAAAGGCCGGCGTGCCCGAGGGCTACTATGAAGTTCCCGAGGGCCAGCCCGCCGTACGCCGCCAGGGCAAGGACCTTACCATAGCCACCCTGGGCGCGACCCTCTACCGGGCCATGGACGCTGCGAAAATCCTTGAAGAGCAATACGGCCTCTCGACCGAGGTCATAGACCTGCGCTTCATAGCGCCGCTGGACTACGGCGTGCTCGTGGACTCCGTGGCCAAGACCGGCAGGCTGCTCCTGGCCAGCGACGCGGCCGAGCGCGGCTCCTTCCTCCACACCGTGGCCTCCACCGTGCAGACCCTGGCCTTCGACAAGCTCGACGCGCCGGTGGCCGTGGTGGGCAGCCGCAACTGGATAACGCCCGCCGCCGAAATGGAGGAGCTGTACTTCCCGCAGAAAGACTGGCTCATCGACGCGGTGCACGAGCGCATACTGCCCCTGCCCGGTCGCGCGCCTAAGACCAGCCAGAGCGAGCTCGAGCTGGCGCGCCGCGCCAGGCAGGGCGTCTGAGTCCGGCTATGGCGAACGACAAGAGCGTCCAGGCG
>JBGSKZ010000138.1:0-2033 GCA_041741035.1 Treponematales bacterium | reverse complement strand
AGCACGCGCGCGCTCACGCCCCGCGCGGCGATGCCGGCCTGCTCCCGCTTCACGTTGCGCCGCATGTTCTTGGAGAAGGAGGAAAGATAGCCTTCAAAATCCGGGTAGCCTTGATTCTCCCATAGATAAGCCTGCCTGCGCCACGCAAGCCAGCGCGGCCCGCCATCGGCGGCGAGGGCTTCGGCGAAGGGCGGGTGTATCCACTGCAGGTGTAAAGCCGAATAGCCGCCCTCGCTGGCAAGGCCGGCCACCGCCTCTATGAGGGCATGGGCATGCGCGAAGCCCTGAGGGCCGGGCGCGGCGAGGGGCCGCCATAGGGGCGAGGGGGTAAAAGGCACCATGCCCACCAGCTTAGGAAACCAGGATAGGCCGTAAGCATCGGCGGCGGCCTCCATGCCGCCATCCCAGGTAAACTGGCCGCGGGGGTCGGCCGCCGCGTAGAAGGGCGCGGCCGCGAGCCAACGCCCGCCCCCGCTCAGTATGGCGTAGAGCGGCTGCCAGCCGGCATCTTCTCCAACCGCGCCCGATTCCTCGAGCAGGGCAAGGAATTCCCAGGACAGAAAGGGGCACGCGCCCGAAGCTTGGTTGAGGGCGTTCCACCCTTCCCTATCGAGGCCGCGTATAGAGGGATACAGCTGTATCGTAGGCTCCGGCATAACAGTAAATATACGCAATTAGCGGACGCGCGAGGGAGCGAAGCGGAAATCCTCCCGCCCTGGCGGGAGATTGGAGCGGAGCGCCCGGTAGCGGCGGCCCTAGGCGCCGCTACGCGCCCACGAGCTTATAGAGCTTATCGCCCATGCGGGCCTTGCGCTCCACCTTAAAGGAGGGCTCGCTACCGTGGGAAGCGAAGGTCGCCGGCAGGCCGTCTACGCGCAGTTCGTCCGGCTTAGCCGCCAGGGCTCCGGTGCTGGCGCCCACGATGAGGAGCTCGTCTCCGGGGGCTATGCCTTCATTCTCTATGAGGAAGGAGGCTACGCCCAGGCGGCCGTAATAGTGGGTGCAGTAGCCCGCGTACACCCGCTTTTTCGTGGCCGCCGAGCCGTAATGGCCAGACCACTCGCCTAAGCGCCGGCCTAGGTAATAGCCGTCCCAGAAGCCGCGATTGAATACCGAGGCCAGCCTTTGGTCCCAGTCCGCCACCTTCTCCGCGCCGTAGCTGCCGTCCAGTATGGCTTCCACTGCCTCGCGGTAGCAGCTTACGCTAGCCTGCACGTATTCGGGCGGCCGCGCCCTACCCTCTATCTTAAGGACGCGCGCGCCCGAGTCCAGCACGCGGTCGAGGAAGTGTATGGTCTTAAGGTCTTTGGGCGACATGAGGTACTGATGGTCCACCGCGATTTCGTCGCCGGTATCGGGCTCGGTGAGGATATAGCCGCGCCGGCAGGCCTGGAGGCAGGCGCCGCGGTTGGCCGAGCGATTATACTGATGGAGGCTTAAGTGGCACTTGCCCGATATGGCCATGCAGAGGGCGCCGTGCGCGAAAATTTCTATGCGCAGCGGCCGCCCGGAAGGTCCCGCTATGCCCTCCCGCTCTATTGCTTGGCAGATAAGCGCCGCCTGCTCGAGGCTCAGTTCGCGGGCAAGTACGACTACGTCCGCCCAGCGGGCGTAAAAGCGTAGCGCCTCTATATTGGAAATGGACAGCTGGGTGGACAGGTGGAGCTCAAGGCCTATGGAGGCCGCGTAGGCTATGGCCGCGTGGTCGGCGGCTATGACCGCGCTCACGCCGGCCTCCTTGGCGGCGTCCATAGCCTCCCGCATGGCAGGGAGCTCTTCGTCGAAGAGGGCGCTGTTGAGGGTAAGGTAGCTCTTGACGCCGTTGCCGCCCGCTATGCGCGCTATCTTGCGCAGCTCGGCCAGGCTGAAGTTGGCGGAGCTGGCCTGGCGCATATTGAGGCCGCCCGCGCCGAAGTACACCGAATCCGCGCCAGCGCGTATGGCGGCGGCCAGCGACGCGAAGGAGCCCGCGGGGGCCATGATCTCTATATCGCTACGCGTGAAGCTTGCCATGGATGGCAGTATACGCGGAG
>JBGSKZ010000137.1:0-1934 GCA_041741035.1 Treponematales bacterium | reverse complement strand
CGGCTAAGCTCAACGACCAGGAGGCCGTTCCCGCAAGAGGGCTGAAGCCCGCCTCTACGTCGGCAGTAGCTGCCAGGCCCTGGGGCAGGGCTCCTTCATAGGCCATGCCCAGGTACAAGGCGCTTAGGCCCGCGCCAAAGCCTGAACTTACCGTAGGGCCGCTCGTATAGTCGCCATAGAGGCGGGGGTACAGGCGCAGGGGCGCGTCCCAGGAGGAGCCCAGCTCGGCGCTCAATTCCAGGGATACCGAAGGGTAGATGTCCCTGCGGAGGTCATATACGGCCGCCCCGCGGAGCAGCCAAGGGAGGGGCTCGTAGCCCAAAAAGCCCGCCGACGCGATGAGGACCGCGTAATTGTCAGCGTCCACGTCTAAGATCTGGTCGCGGCCTATGGCCAGTCGGAAACCCAGGAAGGCGTCCGGCCCCTCCTCCGCGCGGAAAAGTCCCGCCCAGGCAGCGCCTGGCAGCAAGAAGATGGTCTTGTCCGCGAGGCCCGCTACAAAGCCATAGGAGCTGGCCCAGCCCGACTGTTCGGCGGCAGGCAGGGCGATAACGTTTTCTAGCTGGCGCTCCAGGAAGCCTGAGCCGCTGGCGGGCGTGTCGATGGCAGGAAGCAGGTCCAGGGCGTCAGGAGCCAGGCCGGAATAAGCCCAGGGCAGGGCCTGGCCAAAGGCGGAGGCGGCGCAGAGCAGGAGCAGTCCTATGCTTAATCGCTTCATCTACGGAATCCTCTCGCTAGCGGGCTCAGAATTGCATGCCCAGGCCCAGCCATATTTCCAGCTTGCCGGCCTCGAAATCTTTGGTAGCCAGGTAGTCGCCCAGGTCATAGCCCACCGACAGCCTATAGGTAAAAGCCCGCGCGTAATCGGGAAAGATGACGAACTCAAAGCCGCCGCAAAAAACCGTATCGGCCTCGGCAAAGAGCTCCGCCTCCGGATGGGGCCGCACGTAGCCGCCGTCTATGAAGGGCACGAAGAACACCTCGGTGGAGAGCTTCTCGACGTTAAGGAAGCGCCCCTGGGCCAGGTTTATGGGCAATTCCAGGTTATAGTAGTAGCCAAGGTCGCCATAGCGGGCGTCTTTGAGCCCGCGCACGCTATCGGCATAGTTGAACGCGGTATTCGCCTCGCCAAGGAGGGTCCAGGTGCCTTCCCAGCGGCCCATGGCCCGGAAATTGACGCCCACGAGCCCGTTCCTGGCGTAGAAAGCGCTTGCCGATACCGTATTGGCCCAATCATAGAGATCCGTAGGCGCGGGTACCACAAAATGCAGGGTATAGGCGCTCGAGAGCGATAACGAAGCGCCTGTGCGCAGGTTGCCCACCCAATCCACGCGGCTAAAGCCCAGGCTGGCGCCGCTCGTCCAGCCCGCGTCGTTAAGCGTAGCAGAAGCAAGATTAAAGGCGGTATAGACGCTGCTTGACGGAGCTAAGGACAGGGCCCCGAAATAGGGCAGGCTTAAGAGTGCCACGCTCGTGGAAAGGCCGGCGCGGGCGTTCCACACATGGCTAAAGCCATTAGCCTCCGTAAGGGTATAGTCGGTGGCCAGGCTCGCCGACCAACGGGTTAGGGCGCCGAAGGCATAGCCTAAGGTGGCGCCAGTCTTGGCGCTGTGCCGGTCGTAGAGTTGC
The DNA here is from genome assembly GCA_041741035.1 of Treponematales bacterium. Lineage (GTDB taxonomy): Bacteria > Spirochaetota > Spirochaetia > Treponematales > UBA12059 > UBA5200. The sequence continues at coordinate 305 of JBGSKZ010000137.1, read as the reverse complement.
TCATAACCATAGGAAATTGATGGCGCAAGCGACCAGCCCTCGCCCAAGAGGGGCAAAGGGTAGGAGGTGCTCAATGAGCCGGAAAAATCAGGGCGGGCCAGACCCGTGGAGTCTTTGTACGATAAGGTGCCCGATAAGCCTAGGTTCCAGGTAGCGCCTAAGAATTCCGGCAACAGGACGAATTCCCCCACAAGCGAAAGTTCCGTATTGGTCGCATAGTAGTCAAAGGCGAGGGACAGCGTTTCAAGGGTGCCTAAGAAGTTGTAGTCCTTGTAGCGCACGGCAAGGGAAAAGCCGTAGGCGTC
>JBGSKZ010000136.1:0-1308 GCA_041741035.1 Treponematales bacterium | reverse complement strand
TCTTCCTCGGTGAACTCCTGTCCTGGCTGGTCGGCATACTCCGTAAGGTTTTACCTATGCTTGCCGACGATCAGATCACGGAATTCGCCCGCGCGCAGCAAATTCTCTTTTCCGGGGCCTGGCCGATGTCGCGGCTTCCCGAGCGGCAGAAGGAAATCCTAAAGGAAATGAAGATGGAGTATATGATACTCGATTTTCCCGTTTTTTATAGGCTTACGATTCTTCGCCTGCTAAAAAGCCTGGCTGAGGAAAAACTCCCGGATTGAAATCGCTTCTTTCCTCTCAGCCGTGGTCAAAAAGAATTGTATGAACGTGAATGATTTCGATACGGCTTCCGTCAACGGGGAACCAACGATTGATCAACTCGATAAAAGCAAACTAGCCCGACCTGCGCTTGCGCAACGAAGGGTCGGTGTCGCTTAGCAGCTACCAGCCCATGCCAAGTAACCACAGTGGCAAGGCATTGCCAGCGGGATAATCTATATTATCGCGTAGCGCATAGTCCGCGCCTTTGAACTTTATTTGAGGCTCCGAAGGTTCCGGCGATCGCTTTAATCAGCCTGTGGTTCCCGTCGTTGACCCCGGAGAGTAAGAAAGGGATAACTCCATACAAAGTTTTGTCCAACACCGCAAGTATGCGTTCCTGGAAGTAGCCTTCATCATAAAACGGCCTGGTACCGCAGGTCCCGTATTTCCGGAAAGCTACAAGAATGGCGGGACCGGGGATGAGGGGAAGTTGTTTGTCGTCCTCGAATGTATTTCTGGTTTCGTAGTCCGTGCCCGTTTCAAGTAACTAGAATTCCCTGAATGAAAGCAGGACAAGCGGACCGGAACAAACCGGCGCGACCTGTAAGCAAATCCTGTTCGCAGCATCAGGGTCGAGGAATCGCTAACCCACAGTCGATGAGGCGGAAAATCGTCATACAACGCCTTCAGATGCTGGCTCCAGCTCCGGGCGTAGTGGTTTTCATCGACTATGACGCCTTCATATCCTGCCATGAATAAGGATTTGACCGTCTGGTACGGAGGCTCGTCATCCAGTAGCGGACTTCCCCCAAAAATCCGTCGCCATCCTCGAGGACGGCATTATCCCATTGATATAATTCGAAAGATGCCGTCTAGCGGTTCAAGGGTATAGACTGCGAACCAAGGAGCACTTCGTTTCCTGACCAGGTAACCAGTGCATTGGAGTCGTAACCGTGCCGCATTCAGCTATCGCTTGCGCAGGATAATACCGTCAAAGGGCTCCAGGGTTAGCTCCCGCGATGGACTGCCATCGTTGTACCGTGCTTCCGATTCGAGGTAGAT
>JBGSKZ010000135.1:0-2462 GCA_041741035.1 Treponematales bacterium | reverse complement strand
TAGCCGCCGGCCGAGCCGCCCTCGGCGCTTGTAGCGTTGCCGCTGCCGGACGCGGCGCCATCCGCGTCCGGGCAGGAGGAGCTTCCGGCGCGGTCCATGTAGCCATCCTTATCGCTACAGCAGCTCGGCGCTTCGCCTTTGGCCAGTTGCTTTGCCGCGCGCAAGGACTTAGAGAGCACGAAGGCCAGGGCGCCGCCCACGACGAGCGCCACGACGGCCAGTTCAAGCGCGCCGCTCACGCGAGGCCCCCGAGCCGCCCTAATTGGTAGACGAGGAAGCCCACTATCCACCCCAGGCCGAGCAGGAAGGCGAAGGTGGTGCCTAGCCATTTCCAGCCCAGTTCGGCTCGTATCGTGGCCAGGGTGGCGAAGCAGGGCGGTATGATCAGGGTGAAGAGCATGAGCACGAAGGCTATAAGGGGGTTCATGGCGGGATCGTTCCTGAGCTCTTCCCGCAGGCTCAGGCTATCCTCGCCCTCCTCGCCGCCCACGCCGTAGAGTATGCCCAGTGTTGACACGACTATTTCCTTGGCGGCGAAGCCGGTGACGGTTGCCACGCCTATCTTCCAGTCGAAGCCCAGGGGGCGCACGGCGGGCTCTATGAACTTGCCTATGCGGCCTGCTATGCTGCGCTTAAGGCTCTCCTCCGCGTTGAGCTTGTCCATCCAAGCGGCGTAATCCTCTTCGCTGGCGCCCGGATAGTCGGCCGCGAAAGCGCCCGATAGCCTGGCCAGGTCCGCGTCGCTCGGCTCGTAGGAAGGAAAGCTCGTAATGGCCCAGATAAGCACCGACGCGGCGAGTATGACCGTACCCGCCTTTTTTATATACGTCCAGCTCTTTTCCCATACGTGCCACAGGACGCCGCGCAGCGTCGGCGCCCGGTAGGGCGGCAATTCCATGACGAAAGGCGTGGCCTCGCCGCGCAGCAGGGTCTTCTTGAGCAGCCAGGCGGACGAGAGGGCGAGGATAACGCCAATTACGTAGATGAGCATGACCACGTTGGCCGCGTGCCGGGGGAAGAAGGCGGCGGCCAAGAGCACGTACACCGGCAGCTTGGCGCCGCAGCTCATGAAGGGTATGACCATGACGGTAACGATGCGGTCGCGCTGGCTCTTAAGGGTGCGGGCCGCCATGATGGCGGGCACCGAGCAGCCGAAGCCGAGCATCATGGGGAATATCGATTGGCCGTGGAGGCCGAAGGAATGCAGGAGCTTGTCCGTGGCGAAGGCCGCGCGCGACATGTAGCCCACGTCCTCCAGTATCGAGAGGAGGAAGAAGAGTATGATGATGAGCGGCACGAAGGAGAACACGCCGCCGACGCCCCCGATTATGCCGTCCACGATGAGCGAGCGCAGCAGGCCCTCGGGCAGGGCCGAGCCAAGCGCGGAAGACAGAAAGCCGAAGAAAGCCTCCAGCCAGGCCATGGGGTATTCGCCTACGAGAAAGGTGATCTGGAATACGCCCCAGAGCACGGCCGCGAAAATGGGTAGGGCGAGCACGGGATTCATGATTACCTTGTCTATGGCCTCGGTGAGCGAGAAGTCCACCTGCCTGACGACCTGAATGACTTCCTTGACCGCGCCGCGTATATAGCCGTAACGCTGTTCCGATACCACGATCTCGGCGTCCTTGCCGTAATGCTTCTCGAGCCAGGTCACCGCGTCCCTGGCCGCCGCCTCTATGCGGGGGGCATCCGGGTGGGCTCCCAAGCGCTCGAGCGCGTTCTCGTCTTTTTCCAGCAGCTTGACCGCGAGCCAGCGCGCGGGGAAGCGCGACGAGAAGCCCGCGTCCGCGTTGATGAGCTTGGCGAGGAGCTCGAGCTTCATCTCCACTTCCTCGCCATAGCGTATATGCCTGTCCAGGTCCGGCGCGCCGTCGGCCACGCCGTCTATGAGGTCGAGGAGCGCGTCTATGCCGCTGCCCTTCGGCCCCACGGTCTTTACCATGGGAAGGCCGAGCACGGCCGACAGTTCCTTCTCGTCCAGGCGTATGCCCTTGGCCTCGGCCTCGTCGGTCATGTTCAACGCGCCCACCACCGGAATGCCGAGCTCCTGGAACTGCAGGCAGAGGTAGAGGTGGCGCTCAAGATTGGTGGAATCGAGCACGTCCACGATAAGGTCGGGCTTTTCGTCCAGGAGGAAATCCCTGGCCACGACCTCGTCCATGGAATAGGCCGTAAGGCTGTATATGCCGGGCAGGTCGATGAAGTAGTACTGCCGGCCGTTGCGCGTGCGTAGGCCTTCGCGCCGCTCCACGGTAACGCCGGGATAGTTGCCTACCTTGTGGTGAGCGCCCGTGAGGGCGTTAAAGAGCGTGGTCTTGCCGGAATTCGGGTTGCCCGCAAGCGCTATGCGCAGCGGCCGGGCTATGGCGGCGCTCATTCGCAGCCTTCCTTTACGCCGCCCCGCCGGCCTGCCTTCAAGCAGTCGGCCGGCCCGTGGCCGGCCATGCCGCGGCCGGCGC
>JBGSKZ010000134.1:0-1517 GCA_041741035.1 Treponematales bacterium | reverse complement strand
GGCCGCGCGCGCCGCGCTCGCGTTTTCCTCAAGGGAGGCCACGCGCGCCTCGGGCTCGTCGCCTAGGAAAGTAAGCAGTTCTTCCGAGCGCTTATCGAGAGCCTGCGCCTCAAAATGCGCATTAGTGGATTTTTGCCTGGCAAGCTCGGTAATCGCGCCGTGCATATCCACCGGGAAGAGCTTTTCCAGGATACGGGCCCGCTCCCCCGAATCCATTTCCAGAAAGCGCTGGAACTGCCCCTGCGGCAGGAGCACTATCTTGCTGAACTCGTCGGCGGATAGCCCGAGCAGGGAGGCCACGCGCTCGCCCACGCCGATTACCTTATCGCTCAGGCTCTGCCAGCCCAGGGGGTCGCGCCATTCGTAGATGGCCGCTTCCGCGGGGCGCTCGGTACTGCCCTCGCCGCGCTTCTTGGCCACGGTGCGCTGGGGCTTTCGCTCTACCCGGTAGCGCTGGGGCTTGAGCCCGCCTCCCGCGGAGAATTCGAAGGCGACGCCCACGTCGTCGGCTTCGCCGGCGAAATGCGATATGAGGTCCGCGTTGTCGCGCGTGCTCGGCACCGAGCCGTACAGCGCGTAGGCCATGGCGTCGAAGATCGTCGTCTTGCCCGAGCCCGTGGGGCCGCATACGAGGAACACTTCCCCGAGCTCGGTAAAATCGAGGACCGCTTTCCCCGCGAAGGGGCCGATATTCGTAAGCTCGAGCCTAATCGGTCTCACGGCCGGCCTCCTCCGCCAAAGCCAGGAACAAGGCTTCCACGGCCTCGCTGGGGCTCTCGCCCTTGAGTTCGCGGTAAAAGTCCCTGAAGTCGTCCAAGACGTTCCTGGCCTGGCCAAGCTCCGCGGGCGCGTCCGGCGCGCCGCCATCGCCCTCGCCGGCCGCCAGGCGCAGCGACAGTATCCAGGGGAAACGCGGACGCAGGGCATCCATGGGGTTAAGCGCGCCCTCGCCGCCGCGAAGCAGGGCTTCCACATAGTCGCCTTCCATGGCCGCAAAGCGCGCGTCGCCCAAGAGTTCCTCAAGGCTGCCCTCTATGCGGCTCATGCGGCGGAGCGGCTTTAGTGTTACGAAGCTTGCGCTCGGGCCGCCGGCGTTTGCCTTGCTTAAATCCACGACGAGGCAGCCCCTATCGCCAGGGGCGTCGGCGAAGGAATACTGCAGGAGCGAGCCGGGATAGCGGCCCTTAGATCCCGCCGCCTGAGGGCGGTGCAAGTGGCCCAGGGCCGCGTAATCGAAGCTATCGAAAAGCCCCGCGTCGACGAGCTCGGCGGCGCCTAGAAAGACGCGTTCCGAATCCGAGCCTTGCGCGCCGGCGGCGAAGGCGTGGCACACGAGGACGTCGAAGCTCCCGCCGCGCGAGAGAGAGCTGCTACCCTCCTCGCCCCCGCGGGCTTTAACGGCCTTAGCGCCCGTATCGAGCTCGGCGCGCGCTAAGGCTATGCGGGCAAGGGCCTCCCTGAAAAGCTCGTCCTGCGAGCGGAGCAGTCGCGGCTGGCCGAGCGCGCCCGCCGCCAAG
>JBGSKZ010000133.1:0-1470 GCA_041741035.1 Treponematales bacterium | reverse complement strand
CCTGGACCTCTTCTTCACGAAGACGCGCCGCCAGGGCCAGGAGGAAATAGGCCCGGCGGTAAGAAGCATAGCCAGCGGTATCGTGGTGGCATACGCCGACGACTGGAAAGGCGCCGACAAGGCCTCGCTCTACAAAAGCGGCGGCCTATCCCCCAAAGCCGGCAACGGCCTCATTGTCTTCAACCCCGACGAAGGCCGCTACTACGCATATTTTCACCTCCACGACGTGAAATTCCAAACGGGAGAACTAGTGGCCGCCGGGCAAATCCTTGGCCACGGCGGCAATACGGGCATAAACGCGCGCAAAAAGGGCCATGGCCAGCACCTTCATATAGAAATACACGAAACGGACGGCAGCGTATGGACGAGCTACGAACTCAAGGAACTCATCGCTTCTCTGCCTTAATACCCTGTGCTTTGTCCGCTTTAGTGCTACACTTTAAGTTCCAGGGCTTCCAGCGTTCGCGCGGGCAAGTCCGATATTTAGGAGGTACTATGAAGCGTTTTATTCTCATAGCGATGATAGCCCTTGCCGCCGCCGGCGCCTGGGCCCAAGATTTAGCCACATTCCAGACTGGCTTCCAGACCTTCGCTGTGGATATGGCTGCGACCCTGTCCTACAACGCCACCGTGGGCAATAACTGGTCTGACGCCTACATAGGCAAGCTGCCCCACTTCGGCGTAGGCCTGGCCCTGGGCGTTACCGCCGTGCCGGCCGACAGCCTCTCGGCCCTTTTCGCCTCTATGGGCGAGACCCTGCCCACCGAGCTTGAAAAAGTGGGATTGCCCATACCCGCGGCCGCACTTTCCATAAAAATGGGCGGCATAATCCTCCCCTTCGACATAGGCGTGAAAGCCATGATACTGCCTCCCGAGGCAACGTCCGCGCTCTCGGCCCAGGGCATAGCGGCCGACTATAAGCTCTTCGGCGGCAACGTGCGCGTAGGCCTCGTGAAGGAAGGCCTGCTCCTCCCCGACGTATCGTTCGGCGCGGGGTATAACAGGCTAAATGGCTCTATGAGCATGCCCCTAGATATAGGACCTCAAGTATTTAGTTTTGACGCAGACCCTAGCGCTTTGACGGATATCCATACAATAGAAATTCAGGATCCAAACTTGGACATGAATTGGACTACCGATAGTTTTGACTTTACGCTTCAAGTATCGAAAAAGATACTTTTCTTCAGGCCATTTGCAGGAGTGGGCTACTCCATGGGTAAATCGACAGTTAATGGTGGACTTGCATCAACCATGACTTACGATGGAGCCCCGATTGGCCCCGTAGAACTGCAAGAACTAAAGGACAATCTTACCCTAGCCGGCATAGCCGTTCCCGATATCTCCGCGGAGGGCTTCCTCTTCGGCGCCGAGAATTCCGAACCCGTGCTCCGCGTGTACGGCGGCCTGTCTCTGGACCTACTCATCCTGAGCCTGGACCTGCAGGGCGTCATAGTGCCCGCTACCAAGAGC
>JBGSKZ010000132.1:0-2278 GCA_041741035.1 Treponematales bacterium | reverse complement strand
GAAGCGCATCCCGGCGATCCCGAGGCCAAAGGCCTGGACGCCGTGTATTGCGGCGCCGCGCTGGAACTCCCCGACGGCAGTATAGCCACGGGCAAGAACTCAAAGCTCCTGCACGCGGCCACCGCGGCCATACTCAACGGCGCCAAGGCCATGGCGGCGCTGCCCGAAACCATACATATCCTCTCGCCCATAGTCATCGAGTCCATAGCCCGCTTCAAGGGCGAGGTACTGCGCCGCAAGAGCGCCAGCCTCGACGTGGACGAGGCTCTCATCGCCTTGTCCATAAGCGCGGCCCTGAACCCCATGGTGCAGGCCTGCATAGACAGGCTGCCGGACTTGCGGGGCTGCCAGATGCACCTTACCCATATACCCACGCCGGGCGACGAGGCGGGGCTGCGCAAGCTGGGCATAAACCTTACCTCGGACGCCGCCTTCGCGAGCAAACGCCTCTTCGTGGAGTGATCATGGCAAGCGCTACCCTGCTCCTGGCCGTCGTCTACGCCGCTTTTATCAGCCTTGGCCTGCCCGACGGCGCTTTGGGCGTGGCCTGGCCCGCCATGCGCGCCGAACTTGGCCAGCCCCTTGAGGCCCTGGGCCTCGTTACCGTGCTGCTTACCCTGGGCTCGGCCCTCTCGGGCTTCGCATCGGGCCGCGTTCTGTCGCGCCTGGGTACGCCCAAGGTAGTGCTGCTTTCGGGCCTCGCCACGGGGCTTTCGCTCCTGGGCTTCGCCCTGGCGCCTTCCTACGCCCTCATCGTGATACTAGCCCTGCCCCTGGGCTTCGGGGCGGGCTCGGTAGACGCGGGGCTCAACCATTATGCCGCGGAGCGCTGGTCGAGCCGCCATATGAACTGGCTGCACGCCTCCTGGGGCTTGGGCGCCACGCTCGGGCCTTTGGCGGTTACCATGGCCATAGCCTTAGGCTCGAGCTGGCGCAGCGGCTACTTCGTCATTTCCGGGGCGCAGCTTGCCCTCGCCCTGGTATTCCTTTTAAGCCTTGGGCTCTGGGACAAGGCGCCGCCGCACAAAGCGGCCCATGATGAAGGCACGGCCCGCGCGGGCGCCGCCACGAAGAGGCTCGCCCTGATACTAGCGCCGCTGGGCTACGCGCTTTACGCGGGCGTGGAGGTGGGCATAGGAGCCTGGGCCGCCAGCGTGCTGCGCGACGGCAGGGGCTTTTCCCCCGCCGTGGCCGGCGGCATAGCCGCCGCCTACTACGCGTCCATAAGCATAGGCCGCGTCGTATCGGGCCTTATCGCGGACAGGGTGGGCAACAGGCGCATGGTGCGCGCCGGGCTTTCCGTGGCCGGGCTCGGCCTGGCCCTCTTCGCGTTGGACCTCGGCCCCCTCGCCGCCCTCGCGGGCATCGTCCTTATAGGCCTAGGCTACGCCCCCATCTATCCCTGCCTCATGCACGAGACGCCGCGACGCTTCGACGCGGCCACCACGAGGAAGGTGGTGGGCAGGCAGGTAGCCAGCGCCTACCTCGGCGGCATGTTCCTGCCCCCGCTCATCGGCTTGGCCGCCGGCGCGCTCGGGCTTTGGGCCGTAGCGCCCATGGCGGCGCTTTACCTGGCCCTGCTCGCCCTGGACCTGTGGCTGCTCGACAGGCTCACGCCTCCGTAGCTCGCCTTTTGCCCCTGCCGTCGAAGGCATGGATGCCGTAGATGACCAGAGCAGACAACAGCGACAGCAGGGCTATGACCGGCCAGAGCGACGCCGCGCCGAAATGCCGCGCCAGGGGGCCGGCTACCAGCGGCGAGGCGGTATTGCCCACGACATAGCAGAGCGATATGGCCGAATTGATCCTGCTGCGAAACGCGGGCGGCGCCCGTTCCGCTATGAAGGCGTTACCGTTCGTGGCGCCCAGGATTTCTCCCACCGTCCATATCACCGTCATGGCTATGACGACGGGCACCGTAAGGGCGAAATAGTAGCCGCCGAAGCCCGCCGCGTAGAAAACAGAGCCCAAGGCTACCGCCGCCAAGGCCGCCATGCGCTTTGAAACGAAGGTTACCAGCGCCGTCAGGACCACCACCGTAAGCCCGTTTGCCATCATAGTCCACCCGTAAGCCTTAGGGCCCTCTATCGGGCCGAGCACGTCCTTAAGGAAGAGGGGCAGCGCGAAGGTATGCTGATTGTAGACGAAGGCCACGAGCACCGAGGACAGTCCGTAAAGCACGAGCACCGGGTTGGCCGCGAGCGCGGTCCAGAGCGTGCCTTTAGGGGCCGGGCCCGAAGCCTGCGCGCCATTGCTAGTCTGCGCGGCCGCCGCCACG
>JBGSKZ010000131.1:0-2315 GCA_041741035.1 Treponematales bacterium | reverse complement strand
GGAAGCGTAGAGCTCGGCCTTAGCCTGATCGAGTCCGGACGCGCCGGCATCGATCAGCGCCATGCATAATATGCCTACGTAGCGGGCCGAGCGCCATACGTGCTCGCCGGTTACGTCATCCTTGGCCTCGGCCGCCCCGGCTAATACCTCTATAATGGCTTCCTGCGCGCGGGCAATATCTTCGGCCTTGTGGCGCAATTGCGATTCCAAAGCCGCCGCGGCTACGCGCTGCTCGTCCAGGGAGCGGTCCAGCAACTCGCTATGGCTCTTGGACAAGGCTTCATTGGGATCCGCCTCGACGAATTCCCGCCAGGCCACGCAGGCTTGCTCCCAAAGCCCCAGAGCCTCCAGCGCTTGGGCCTGAACCCTGAGCAAGGGCGCGCGCAGCCGCGCCGCCTTGGCGGCGGGACTTGCCAGGCTTACCCTGGCCGCCTCGAGGGCTTCGTCGTGCTTGCCCGCCAGCAGGAGCAGCTTTGCGCGCTGCACAAGAGTGTCTGCCAAATCGCGTTCGGCGCCGTGGCGCCTGAATATGCCCAGGGCCTCGTCGTTAAGGCTCAAGGCATCGCCGAGCCTCCCCTCGAGGGCGGCGCAGGAGGCGAGGCCTTCCAAAGCCATGGCGCGTATGCCCTGCTCGTCACGCTTCCCGGCGGCCGCGAGGATGGCTTCGTACTCGGCCTTGGCTTCATCCTGATAGCCGTTCTCTATGAGCAGGTCGGCTAGGTTGGCGCGTATGTTGAGCACGCAATCGTCCAGCCCTGCGCTCTGGCATTCATCCATGGCCGCCCTGAGCTCGTCTTCGGCCGCCTTGCGCTCGCCGAGTATGTAATAGACCAGGCCCAGGTTATTGAGGGTGGATGCCCTGCTCCGCGGGCTCATTTCGGGGCTAAGCGCGCGCTTGGCGTCTTGAAGGTAGGAGGCCGCCGTGGCGTACAGGCCTAGGTGGTGGTAGGCGCTCCCCATGCCGTTGAGGAAGGCGGAGGGCTTTTTCTCTATGCCGAAGCGCACGACCAGGATCTCCGAGGCCTCAAGGAAGGTTTCCAAGGCGCCTTCATAGTCCGCTTGCGCTATCTTGGCGAAGCCGATCAAGCGCCAGGCTTCAATTGCCGCCGCCGCCTCGGAAGGCTCGCGGGCGCGTTCCACCACTACGCGGGACAAGCGCAGGCTTTCTTCAGGATTTTTCCCCACGAGCTGAGAGGCCGCTTCAACGAGTGAGCTTAAATTTTCGTCCGGGCTATCTAAGAGCTCGTTATTCGCTTCCATGTGCCTTTCACTGTCATCCAGGGGCTGGCCTTTGTCAAGTGAGCCTGGCAAGGCCCGGAAAGCCGGCCGCGGCGAAAAAGCTCCTTGGCGCTTGCGCATAAGCCGCGCGATGCTTACATTGTAGTATATGGTCGATATAGCGCGTTTGCAGGAGTATGCGCTCTTCGGGGGGCTCGGCCCCGAGCACGTGGCAGTCGTCAAGCCCTATCTGTGCGGGGCGAGCTATGAGGCGGGCGATGCCATCATCACGGAGGGCGAAGCGAATGGACGCATCCACTTTATCCTGGACGGAAAGGTGGAAGTGACCAAGCGCGACAGGCGCATCGTCGAGCTTGGCGAGGGCGATGCCTTCGGCGAGGTGGAAGTGCTGGACGTTCGCCCGGCCGTGGCCTCCATACGCGCCCTCGTGCCTACGCGCATCGTCTACCTGTCCAACCATTGCCTGCATGACATCTATAAGGCCGATCCCAAGGTATTCGCCATGATCGTCATGAACCTCGCGCGGGAACTGGCCCGCCGCCTGCGCCATATGGATGAGCTTGCCTGCGGCAGCGCAGGCTAGGCCCCCGGCGCTTACCACGGGAAGCCCGCCCGTGTTAGATTGCCCCTACGCATGAACGACTACCGCGCCGCGCTTAAGGACCCCATCGCCAACGCCGCTCTCAGCCAACGGTCCCTGTATCTGAGCCATGGCGAGCGCGCCTTTTCCAATCCCGCCTGGCAAGATGCCGGCCTGCGGGCGCTCATCGTACGCCTCTCGCCCTTCCGGGACGTGGAGCGCTCGAGCCCGCATCTATTCCTAGCCCGCGAGATCCGCGACGAGCTGCCCGACGCCTATATCGATTTCTCGTTCCTGCCCCAGGCCAGGGACCGCAAGCGCCTGAAAGAACTCGGCGCCCCGCTCCTGCACGGCGTGGCCAGCGCGCGGGGCGCGCGGGACTTCGACCTACTCCTCATATCCAACGCCTATACCCTCGAGCTGGTGAATCTGCTTCCCCTGCTGTCGGCCTCGGGCCTGCCGCTCACGCGGAACGAGCGCGCGCGCGCGGCCGCGG
>JBGSKZ010000130.1:0-4905 GCA_041741035.1 Treponematales bacterium | reverse complement strand
GGCGGCCCCTCCCACCGCACTGAGGTAGAGGCCACCGTGCCGCGCGCAGGACTGGCTGAAGGCGGCGCTTCGCTCGCCTTTGCCCACCATGATCTTGAATAATCCCTGCGATAGGAAGCTTTCGGCGTAGGAGTCCATGCGGCGCGAGGTGGTGGGGCCGATGGAGCCTATGGCCGCGCCTTCGGGCGTATCACTGGGGCTGGCGTAGAAGGCGGCATAGGCCGTCCAGGCAGGAAGTTCCTCGCCCCGCTCTATCATGGCGGCGAGCCTGGCGTGGGCGGCGTCGCGCACCAGCACGACGGGGCCGTGGAGCGTCACCATTTGCCCGGCCTTGAGCCCGCCGATTGCGTCCTTACCCGGCCGGAGCTCTAAGCGCGTAGCGTCCGGGGGCCTCGGCGAACGGGCTTGCGCCTCCTCCGTTTTCTCCGCCTCCTCCGCCTCCCCCGAGGCCGACCAGGCCGTAGTCGGCGGCTATGCGCTCTATATCCTGGGCGCTTGCCAGCCGCTCAAGGAAAACGCCGTCTTGATTTATGTAGGCCAAGGCCTGCCTGTGCGCTACGCAGGATACCGCCAGCGCCACGGGCAGGCTCGCCGCGTGCCTGGCCAGCCTGAATACCCGCGCGTCCCTGGCCATGGCCCGCCCGCCGAACTGCGCTCCCCAGCCGGACTCCGCCGCTAAGACCATGAGCAGGGCCTCCGCCTCGCGATCCCGCATAATGCCCATGCTTTTTGAGCCCGGCCCCTCATCGGGAAGCCCGTCCAGAAGCCCCGTGGAGGCGAATTTGGCGGCCAGGAGGGTTTCCTCGGGGCTTTGGCCGCCGAGTATCAGGGCAATACGGTAGGGAGGGCAGGCCGACACGCCCAGGCCTTTGAGGGCGCTACGCGCGAAATCCTTGAAGGCCGCCGGCTTGAGGAGGGCCTTGGTCTCCTGAAAGAGCGCGGTCTTATTGGATGAGCCGCCGCCTTTGGCGACGAAAAGGAAGCGATAATCCGAGCCCGGATGGGCGAAAATCTCGCACGAGAGGGGAGCGTTATTTCCCGAGTTGGCCTCGTCGAAGCGGCCCGAAGGCAGCAGTTGGCTGTTACGAAGCTTGTTGGCGCTCCAGGCGCGCAGCGCTCCCGCGGACAGGGCCGCTTCGTCGTCGCCATCCACATGGATGGCCTGTCCCTTCCAGCCGCAAAGCGCGGCGCTGCCAGAGTCCTGGCAGAGCGGGAAGACGCCTCCCGACGCCACGAGGGCGTTCTCCATGAGGGATCGCAGAGCGAAGCGCTCAGGCCCGCCAAGGTTCCCGTCCGCGGCGAGCCGCGCGAAATCGCGGACGAGGCTGGCGCGCGGGTAGAACTGCAGGTCATGGAAAGCCGTTTCCGCCAGGGAGCTTAGGGTAGCCTCCGGCAGGCAGAGTAGCCTCTCGCCGCGGAAAAGCTCGGCGACGGGGCTATCGAGGGCTAGCCGCCTGAAGGCGAGAGCTTCCTCGCCGTCATAGGCGCGGGCGCATGCCGCATAGGCGGCGTAACCGAATCCGTGCATGAGCTCCACTATACATGCGGGCGGCGGCTTGGGAAAGGATAAATCCCCCTTTGGGTTTACCCCAAGGCCATTTGGGACTATAGTACAGCGTAGGCCAAACGAAAACGCGGGGAGGTACGGCTCACTGAATACCACGAAGCACGCTGAGGCGGATATGGACCTTCGAAGCCTCGAGGCAGCCCTGCTGGCCGAGAAGGAACTGATCATGGGGAACATCATACTCCTAGGAGAGGTTCCCTCGTACGCCGGCACCTGGCAGAGCGACGACGAGACGGCCAGCGCCGATTACAATGTGCGCGCCCGCTTTTTCGCCGACCGGCTCGCGGAGCTCGGCATCGATGAGTGCACGACCGACCCCCTGGGCAATCCGGTGGGACTGATCAAGGGGAGCGAACCGGGGCGGCCGCCCATACTCGTCGTGGCGGAACTCGATTCGCTCTTCAACCCTACAGGCGATATCCATTACGAGCTCAGGGACGGCAAGATACTGGGTCCGGGGCTCATGGACAACGCGCTCGGCGGGGCGAGCGCCCTCTCCCTGCCCGATATGCTCAAGCGTCAAGGTATAGCCCTCAAGTCCAACCTAATAGTAGCGGGCGTGTCCAATACCATGCGCGACGCGAAGAACCTCGCCCTCCTGGACCGTTTCGTTGATAATCTTGAGGCCAAGCCCCGCGCGGCGCTCATCGTTAAGGGCGGCGAGCTTGGAAGGCTCAACTATTTCAGCGACGCCGTCATACGCGCCGACATCGTATGCGAGCGGCGGGACGACGAAAAAGGCGCGATGGAGGACATGGTGGTGGTGGCCACGCATATCGTGGACCAGCTCCTGGCCATACGCATACCGACGAGGCCCCACACCTCCTTGACCGTGGGCATGCTCAAGGCCGGCTTCAAGTACGGCGACCCCGCCGCGCAGGCGCGGATAGGGATTGAGCTGCGCAGCGTATCCAACGACGTGGTCAAGGATATATCGGCCCAGATACGCGATATAATGGACTTGGTGCGCTACGAGTTGCGGGTGGACGTCATTTACGACGTGGCGGTGGAATTAGGCGCGGCTAACTTAGGCTGGGACCACGCCCTTACCCGATCCGCGGTGAAGGTCATGCGGGCTCTGGGCCTTGAACCCGACGTGTATCCCAGCGTATCCGAGCTCTACTACTTCCTAAAGCGGGGCATACCGGCCCTTACCATAGGCATAGCCCATGGCTCAGATTATCACCAGGATACCGCTCACGCCACGGTGGATTCCATTTTCAAGGGCATGGCGCAGCTCATCGGCCTCGTCGTCGCCATAGACAGGGAGGACCGCCATGAATAGCCGGCTGAATTGGCTAAAAGACCGTACCTTCCATCACAGCGATTTCTCCGATATAGCGGCCCTCGTACGCGCCAAGGAAGCGCGTGGGCTGCGCATATCGCTGTGCTTCCCCACCCTCAACGAAGAGTCGACCATAGCCAAGGAAATCGTGGTCATGCGGTCGGAACTGGAAATTCGGCATAAGCTGATAGACGAGATCGTCGTCATAGATTCGGGCTCCAGCGACAAGACCCGAGAGGTCGCCAGGGAATACGGCGCGAAAGTGTACCTGGCCGAGGAGATATTGCCGTCGGTAGAGCCGTACAAGGGAAAGGGCGAGAACCTCTGGAAGGCCCTCTACGTGCTCGAAGGCGATATCATACTCTACATAGACGCGGATATTAAAAACATACATCCGCGCTTCGCCTATGGCCTCCTTGGCCCTTTGCTCCTCACGGAGGGGGTGCGATTCACCAAGGCCTTCTACGACAGGCCCATAGCGCTTGACCAGAAGACCATAAAGCCCTCGGGCGGCGGCAGGGTGACCGAATTGGTAACCCGCCCCCTGTTCAGCATCTTCTACCCCGAGCTCTCCCAGTTCATACAGCCCCTCTCGGGCGAGTACGCGGGCTTCCGCGACTGTTTCGACGCTATATCCTTTCCCATAGGCTACGGCATAGAGACGAGCATGCTCATGGACCTCTATGAGCGCTACGGCATGGACGCGATGGCCCAGGTGGACCTGGATAAGCGCGTGCACCGCAATCAGAGCACCTTGGCGCTCGGGCGCATGTCCTTCGGCATACTGCAGACCTTCATTGCCAAGCTCAAGCAATCGGGCAAAGCCGATATAGGCGCGAGCCTGCACGATACGATGATACAGTACGAGCTTGAGAACCGCGAATACCGCCGTAAGGAAAGCGTCATACGCATCGTGGAAAGGCAGCCCATCATAGACCTGCCCGAGTACCGGGAGAAATTCCCCGACCGCGCCGCCGCCTATGCCGCCGGGAGGGAGGGCGGGGCGTGAAAGCGCTCATCGTCCATTATCACCTGAGGCCTGGCGGCGTAGGCACGGTCATAAAGAGGCAGATCAACGCCTTGCGCGGCGAGGGCATAGGCTGCGCGCTCTTGCTCGGGGAGGCCCCTCCCGCCGCTCCCGATTTGCCCTGTGCCGTGATCGTAGAGCCTAGCCTAGCCTATGACCCCCCCGGAACGGCTCCGGAGGGCGACGAACTTAAGGCGCGGACCCTGGCGGCCGCCATAGCCCGCGCCGCCGGCGAGCTGGGCCCGGATACCATAGTCCATGTGCATAATCCCACGCTGCGCAAGAATTCCAGCCTCCTTGCCGCCCTGCATACGCTTTCGGCCACGGGCCTTCCCCTCCTGCTGCACGCGCATGACCTGGCCGAGGATTGGCGCCCCGACGCGTATTCGGCCAAGCCCTATCCGCCCGGCTGCGCTTGGGCCGCCATAAACGGCAGGGACGCGAGCCGCCTGAAGGCCGCGGGCGCCTCGAGCGTGAGCCTCTTGCCCAATCCCGTGTTTTCTCTGGCGGACCTGGACGCCCTTAGGTCCGCAACCGGGCGCGGCCCCGACCCCGGCCCCGCGGCATCGTCCGGCGACACCATCCTCTACCCGGTACGGGGCATACGGCGCAAGAACCTCGGCGAGGCGCTGCTCCTCTCGCTCTTCCTCCCGGCAGGCCTCCGCATTGGCCTTACCCTGCCGCCCCACTCGCCGAAGGATATGCCCTATTTCGACGGCTGGCGCAGCCTCGCCGCCGAGCTCAAGGCGCCCCTCGCCTTCGACCTCGGCCTTGCGTCAAGCCTTGATGACAACTACGCGCGCTCCCTTGCGGCGTTCACGAGCTCGGTAAAGGAGGGCTTCGGCCTGTCCTTCCTCGAGCCTTTAGCCCGTACCGGAAGCCGCGGCCAGGGCCTGCCCTTGTTCGGCAGGCGCATACCCTACGTGTGCGAGGACTTCGAGGCGCGGGGCGTGCGTTTCCCCCGGCTCTATGACGCTATACGCGTGCCTGCCGGGCTCTACGACGAAGGCGCCATGGCGGAGCGCG
>JBGSKZ010000129.1:0-8314 GCA_041741035.1 Treponematales bacterium | reverse complement strand
CTGCGGCGACGGGAAGCTCCCCGAGGGCAAGGGCGAACGCCAGCGCGAGCCTAAGCGCGCTGAACCGGCGGCGCCTTCAAGCCCTCCGGCCCGCCGCGAGCATCGCTACATGGGCGAGGGGCCGAGTATTTTTATCAGCGCGGGCAGGCGCCAGCGCCTTTACGCGCGCGTCATACTCGATATGCTCTATGCGCTGCCCGGCATAGCGGAACAGTCCATAGGCGAGCTCCGCATCATGGATAATTATAGCTTCGTCACGATAGACCCGGCGGTGGAGGACTTGGTGATAGCGGGCTTGAACGGCAAGGAATTCCGCGGCCGTCCCCTGAGCGTGAACCGCGCCAAGAAGCGCGACGAGGCTCCACCCGCGGCGGAGCCCGCCGAGGAGTAGCCGGCCGGCCTAGACCCGCTAGAGGGCTCCCCGCAGTAGCGCCACGCTAAGCCAGGCGTTTAGCGCCAGGGCGGCCAGGAATCCGGCCGCGCTTACCAGCGCGGCTATCCTGGCCTGCAGCTTCCAGCCCAGGGCCATGCGCCCGTCATTGGCGCCGTATTCCGCAAGGTCCCTGCGGGCGCGGTAATAGCGCGCCTTTTCCCAGTACGAGCGGTAGAGCAGAAAGCCCAGGAGCCCCGGCGGCAGCAGCGGCAGCAGCGGGGAAAAGGCCGCGCTTATGATGAGCGCTGAGAGCAGGGCCGGCGCGCCGCTGTTCAGGGAGGTGGACGCCAGGCCCGCGCTCACTAATACGCCTATCGCGAGCGAAGCCTGGGTAAGCGGGTTCCAGTATTCGTTGCGGTGCCTGCCGTTCCGTATGGCTTCCAGGACCGTATCCGCGGCGGAGCCGTCGTGCAGGATGACGAGGCTACGGGTATCCCCCGCGTCGAAGTAGAGCTGGCCGTCGGATAGGCGCACTCTCCCGGCGGCGTATACCTTCTGGCCGGGCTGCACCGCGTTTATGTTCTTCCAGCGCATGCGCTCTATGGAGCCGAAAGCCTGGCCCTGGCCCTCCGGGTACGCGGGCCCGCTCATGAGCTGTACGGCAGCGCCTTCCATGCGCATGCGTATCGTGGCGCCCTGGGCGCGCAGCCATAGTTCGTCGCCCTGCCCCAGCGCCTCTATCTCGCCCTCGACCCGCGCGTCGGCCGAATCCTCTTTGCGTAACGCTTGCCATGATTCCTCTATAGCGGGCAGGCGCGCGGACCAGATGACGGAGCGCCTGAACGCGCGCCATGATTCGCGCACGATAAAGGCCCCTATTACGGGTATGAGCACATAAAAGACTAAAGCGCTAATAAAGGCCGCGTATACGGGGGCGAACATCTTGCGCTCCGCTTGTCACGGCCTTTGCCGGCCGGTAATATGGTGCCGCATGATACGGCAATTAAGTGTAGGGCCGATAGGCCAAAACGTCTATATCGTCGAGCGCGAAGGCGCTCCGGTCGTGATAGTCGATCCAGGCGCCGACGCCCCTCTCATCCTTGAGGAAGCCTTGGCCGCGTTAGGGCGATCCTCGGGCGAAACGGTGTATATAGCCTGTACCCACGGGCACCTCGACCACGTAGCCGCCTTAGGCGAGCTGCTCGGGCTCCTCCGGGCGAAGGGCTTTGCCCCTCGCGTGTATGCTCCCCTGGGCGACAGGGATTATTTCGGCGAGCGCGCCGAGGAACTGAATCGCAGGGTGTTCCAGGGCATACATGCCATGGGCTACTTTAATTATTTCTGGCGGCCCATACCGGAGGCCGACGAGTACTTCGGCGAAGGCTTTGAGCTGCCGGGCACGGGTATGGTAGCCATTCATACGCCAGGCCATACGCCCGGCAGTTCCTGTTTTCTGGTAGAGGCGGACGGCGCCCTTATTTCGGGCGATACCCTCTTTAATTCCGGCAGGGGGCGTACCGATAATTTCGATTCCGACGAGTCCGACATACTGTCTTCCATACGCGATAAGCTTTGCCGCCTTCCGGAAGCGCTGCGCGTATGGCCCGGCCATGGCGAGGCTACCACTATAGGCAACGAAAAGGGCCTGTACCGCTAGGCCGGCCGCAAGAGGAGCGAACATGAAATCAATGCATCGATATATGGCCGCCGCGGCGCTTGCCCTCGTTTTCGTAAGCGGCGCGTGCGCGAGGGGCTCCGCGGAGCGTACAGGGCTGGCGCTGGGCACGGTTTGCTCAATACGCATCCTCGACGGCGCCAGCGAAAGGGCCCTGGACGAGTCTTTTGCCAGGCTCGTCGCCATAGAGGACTCGATGAGCGCCAATAAGGAAGGCACGGTAGTGGCCGCGATAAACGCCGCCGCCGGACTAGCCCCCGTGAAGGCGCCGGAGGATCTGCGCTTCGTCGTGGAGAAAGCGCTCTGGTACGCGCAGCGATCGGGAGGGGCCTTCGATCCCACCATCGGCCCAATAGTCAAGCTCTGGAATATCGGGCTCGATGACGAGCGCGTGCCTTCGCCTCGGGAAATAGAGGACGCCCTGCCTCTCGTGGGCTACCGGGGCGTCGAGCTCGACGATAAGGCGGGCACTATATTCCTATCCAAGCCGGGCATGCTCCTGGACTTAGGCGCGATAGCCAAAGGCTATGCGGCCGACGAAGTAGGGCGGATACTGCTAGCCAGGGGCGTTAAGGCCGCCGTCATTGACCTCGGCGGCAACGTAAAGGTGGTCGGCAGGAAGTCTGACGGCAGCAAATGGCGCATAGGCGTACAGAATCCCTTCGACGAGCGCGGCTCCTATATAGGCATAGCCGCGCTCGAGGGCAGCGCCACCGTGGTAACGAGCGGCATCTATGAGCGCTTCTTTACCGGCGCCGACGGCACCCATTACCACCACATACTCGATAGCGCGACCGGATACCCGGTGGCCGGAACCCTCGTGTCGGTCACTATAATCAGTTCTTCGTCCATAGACGCCGACGGGCTCTCGACTACCGTGTTCGCCCTGGGGCTCGACAAGGGCATGGCCCTCGTCGAATCGCTGGACCACGTGGATGCCGTATTCATCGACGAGGACAGGCGCGTTTACCTGAGCTCCGGCGCGCGGAAGTTTTTCTCTCTGAGCGACGAGAGCTTCACGCTGGCTAATTGACCGGGCCTTAGCGCTTCCTTGCCTCTCCCAGCCGCAGCTTGACGAAGAGCCAGGGCGCTCCCAGCGATACCCACGCGCCTACGAAGCCGTAGCGCATGAAGCGCACCAGGGAATAGAGCGCTTCGTCTTCGCCCGGCGAGGCGAGTTTACCGCCGAAATAAATGGCCAGAAGCCCGGCCATGCCGAGGCCCAGGCGTGCCAGCTTTGAGCCTATGCTTCCTTTCCTCGCGTCGAAGCCGACCTTATCCGCGTTGAAGGCGGCGCCCAAGGCCGTGCCGAAAAATACTCCGGACAGGCTCGTGTCATGCGGCAGCAGGGCGTTCATCGCTATCGAGGCCAGGGAGGCGAGTATGAGCCTGGCGCGCAACTGAGCCTTGGCCAGGAAGGTCTCGGCGCTGTGGCCGAAGAAATGCCAGGCGAGCGCTATGCCCCAGCCGAGCAGCCAGCCTAGGAAGAGGTCGGTGGGGAAATGAACGCCCAGGTACAGGCGCGTAAAGCCTATGAGCAGGGGCATGAAGACGGCGAGGGCTAGGCCCCAGGGTTTCTTGATTTTCGGCGCGAGGAGGCCCCAGAAGGTAGCCGTTCCCTGCGAATGCCCCGACGGCAGGCCGTAGTTCGTTTCTTGCGACAGGCCGAGTGATGGATCGAGGTCAAAGGGCCTCGGCTGCCTGAAGAGCTCTTTTAGCCAACCGTTCAGGAAGGCCGACGCGAGTATAAGCAGCCCGAAGCGCAGGCCGAAGCGCTCGTCTATGCACCAGAACAGCACCGGCAGGGCCAAGAGGTAGAAATACTCGGATCCGGCGAGCGTAAGGGCCTTCATCAGCGCGGTAAGCGCCGGGCTTTGTATAGTCTGCACGGCGCGCACGACTTCGACGCCCCATTCCAGTATGGCTTCCACGGCTTGCCCCCTCGATTGCGTTTAGCGCGCCGCCCGTCAAGGCGGCTTCATGAGCAGACTAGCATACCCTGAGCGCTTTGCCAGCCCGTAATAGGATCTTGAAGTCTTCTTCCGATACCGGGCGCGAAAAAAGATAGCCTTGGAAGGCGTCGCAAAAGATAGATTCCAGGAAACCGAGCTGCGCGGCATTTTCCACGCCCTCGGCCACCACGGTGAAGCTCAGGGTATGCGCGAGGTCCACGATGGCCGAGGCTATGATGCTGGCGCGCCTGTCGTCCGGCAGCGGATCTATAAACGACTTGTCTATCTTTACCGTATCGATGGGATAGTCCTTGAGCTTGGAAAAGGACGAATAGCCGGTGCCGAAGTCGTCGATGGATATGGCCGCGCCGAGCTCCTTGATTTCAAGGAGCTTGCGTATGCCTTCCCGCTCGTTTTCCATGATGCCGCTCTCGGTTATCTCGAACTCAAGGAGCCTCGGGTCGAGGCCGCTCGCCTTCAATACCTGCTTTATTCCCGCTATAAGATCGTCCTGCCCGAACTGCCGCGGCGAAAGGTTGATGGACACCGGCACCTGGGGCAGGCCCTGCCCGGCCCATGAGGCGGCCATGTCGCAGGTCATGCGCAGCATGAGCTGGCCGATGGAGCCTATGCTGCCGCTTTTTTCCGCCACGTCTATGAAATAGCCCGGGGACTTTATCTCGCCGCTGGGGTGCTTCCAGCGCACCAAAGCCTCCGCGCCCACGATGAAGCCGTTTCGGTCGACCTTGGGCTGAAAATAGGGCAGGAGGGCCCGGTCGCTGATGGCGCTGTTCAGGGCGCTTTCTATTTTTTGCCGCTCGAGTATTTCCCCGTTGAGCTTGGCGTCGAAGAGCCGGTAGCGGTCGCGGCCCGATTCCTTGGCCATATAAAGGGCCGTCTCGGCGTTCCTTACCAGGTCCTCGGCGTTGCGCGCGTCATTGGGATAGAGAGCTACGCCTATAGAGGCGGATAGCTTAATCTCCTCGCCAAGGTCCAGGCGTATTACCTGATCGAAGGCGGTCTCGGCCTTGGCTATGATTTCCTTGATATGCTCCTGCGACCGTATGTCGGGAAAGAGCGCGAAGAATTTGTCGCCCCGGTAGCGGGCCACGACGTCGTCGTTGCGGAAGGCTCCGCGTATGGCCTGCGCCGCCTGCTTGAGCACGCGGTCGCCCGCTTCGGTGCCGTAGAGGTCGTTTATGCGCTTGAAGCGGTCGAGGCCTATGGCCATCACGCCGAACACCCTGTTGCGGTTCCTGGCTATGGTGACCGCGCGTTCCGTCTCATGCATGAAGCTCTCGCGGTTGGGCAGCAGGGTCAAAGGATCGTAGTGCTCGAAGAATTCGGCCTTGGCCTCCGCCTCCTTCTGGCTCGTCAGGTCGCGCAGGGTGAGCAGCACGCCGCTTATATCGGGATTGTACAGATAATTGGAGCCTATGGCCTCTATGGGCAACTCCGCGCCCTCCTTATGCGCAAGGGTGAACACGGAGGAAAAAGTAGGCAGGCCCGCGACGAGGCTCGAGGAGAACATGGCCCTCTGATCCTCGCGCTCCTCATCGTCTATAAACGAGAAGAAATCGCGGCCCTTTACTTCTTCCGGTTCGAGCCCCAGGAGCGGCAGGGCGGCGGGGCTGGCCAGCTGTATGCGGCCATTGGCGTCAAGAAGCATAACGAGATCCCTGCTGTGCTCTATAAGAGCCTGCAGCAGCGCGCGCTGCTTGTTGGAAGCGTCTTGGGCCAGGGCTTTGGCGGCCTGGTTCAAGGCAAGTTCGGTATTGAGATTGCTTATCTGGATTTTCGCGTTCGCCAGTTCGCGTTCCGCCTCGCCTGCGCGACGCGCGGCTTTTTGCGCTTCGCGGGTGAAGAGGGCGAGCGAGGCCACGAGAAATGCGTCGATGGATAAGGCCGAGAAAAAGAGGGCGAAGGGATCGGCCGGGCTCGGCGGCTGCCAGGCGGCCAAGGCGGGGGGCCTCGCAAGCATGACGCTCAGGCCGAAGCCGAAAGCTAGCGTCAAGGCGGCGAAGCCGGGACCCGCCCCCAAGAGCAGGGCGCTTACGAGGGGAGCCGCCATCAGCCATATCAAGCCCTCGCTCAGCGGGCCTTGGAGGGCGAAGCTGGCGCAGGAGAAAGCGAGTATGATAAGGCTACACGCGATGAACAGGGCCTTGTTCCTTAGGCCCCTGCTTCCGTAGAGGAGCGCTGAGGCGATCACCATGCCGGCTTGCGCAAGGAATATGGGCTCAGCTTCGCCCTTCAGCGCCCTGGCCAAACCCGGCGTAAGGCTTATCGTGCCTAATAAGAAGATTCCGAGAAGCAAAGACCTGAGCCCGCGCTCCCGTCCCTCGTCCAGGGCGGAGGGACCCGAGTTAATCCTCCCGGCTCCCGGCTTCGTGGCGTCCATGAAGAGTTCCCGTAGGCTGCGCAAAACGCTGGAGTGCTTGGTTGCAGGGTCTTCAGACATAATAATTCAGTGTACCTGGGCATGGGGCCGCTAGCAAGGGCGATGAGATAAAAATAGTCCGAATGTCCCGGTACGCGGCCTGCCTTGACGCCTGCGTAGCCCCTATAGTACAAAGAAGTGCCAGCCGGCATGGTGAAATGGCATACACGGCAGACTCAAAATCTGCTGTCCGCAAGGACGTGTGGGTTCAAGTCCCACTGCCGGCAACGTTTACCCTTCCTAAAGTATCCCCCTGCGTTTATACTGGCCCCGCAAGTCTCATATCTATGCAAGGAGGCAGCTATGAATCCCATTGAAAGCTGGCACGCGGCCGCTTTAGCCGCTACGGCGGTATCGGCATTGAAGAAGAACGGCTTTGACGCCCATTATGTAGAGAGCGCCGGGGAAGCGGCCGAGAAGCTCGGGGCCTACCTGAAAAAAGGCGCCACCGTAGGCTTTGGCGGCTCGATGACCATAAAGGCCCTGGGTATACAGGATAAGGCGCGCGAGGCGGGCTGCGAGCTGCTCGACCATAACGCGCCAGGCCTGAGCCCGGAGGCGAAGCTCGCCCTGCTACGCAGGCAACTCAGCTGCGACCTATTCATATCCAGCGCTAACGCCCTCACCCTTGATGGGCAAATCGTGAATGTGGACGGCAACGGCAATCGGGTGGCCGCCCTTAGCTTCGGCCCGCTTAAGACCGTCGTGGTCGTGGGCATAAACAAGCTGGCGCGCGATATGGACGAAGCCTTCGCCCATGTGGAGCTCTATGCGGGCCCTATGAACAACAAGCGCCTGGACAAGCCTAATCCCTGCGTAAAGACTGGCGAATGCATGGACTGCGACGGCGATACCCGCATCTGCCGCATTTACCAGGTGCTTCGCAAGCGGCCCTCGCTGTCGGATTTTACGGTCATTATCGTCGGGGAGTCCCTGGGGTTCTGATTCATGGTTGTGTGGGAGGAAGCTAGAAGCAAGAATCAGAATCTAGAATCTAGAAGCTAGAATCTAGAATAAGAGCTCGGTTCGGCGGCCGATACCCGCGCAGCATTCTAGATTCTCTATTCTAGATTCTGTATTCTAGCTTCTTCCTTCAGACTCCCAACCCCTTCCCTTAATCCAGAACGGTCTTGTCCGCTCCGCTTTCCGCCAGCCGCCGCTGGGCGTTGGTCTTCAAAACGGGTATGTCGTCGTAGCGGCCTGAATTGTTCCAGAAGGTAAGCCCCTCGTTGCTTGAATCGCGTATGCCGTCGACCTGAAGGCTTACGTAGGTAGGATTGTAGTACAGCCGATCGTAGCGGACGTTCAGGTAAAAGGCCTGCAGGTAAGGCCTAATGACGGCCTTCTTCTTGGCTATGAAGGAGTTCCGGAGCGTTCCTATCTTATATATGCGGTAGGGCCGCTGTATGGCCGGCTCAAAAGCCATAAAGTCCTGCTCGAAGTGCGAGGGGTAGAACATGGGGCATATGACGTCGACATAGCGGGATAGCAGCTCGACGTCCTGCCCGGTGCGCACGCCGGAGCGGTACCAGCCGTTGGCGCCGTATATGTCTATGCTTATGGGCGCTTTTATGTGCTTGCGGGCATAGCTTAAGAACGACATGAGCGCGCTTTCCATGTCCATGCCCGCGTCCTTCCAGCGGTACTGCGCGTTCTCAAGGTTTACGCCGTCGGTGGGAAAGCGTATGTAGTCGAATTGTATCTCGTCAAAGCCGCGGGCGATTATTTCCTTGGCTATGGCGATATTGTATTCCCATACTTTCTCGCTGTAGGGATCCACCCAGTATTCTTCATAGTACTTTCGCGTCGTGACGGTGGCGGCGGGCGCCGGGGCGCTTGCGGAACCAGCGGCGCCGGCGGAAGCGGCGCCGGGA
>JBGSKZ010000128.1:0-7399 GCA_041741035.1 Treponematales bacterium | reverse complement strand
ATCGGATATGTATTGGATGACCGCCAGATCGTGCGCTATGAACATGTAGGTAAGGCCGAACTCTTCCTGCAAATCCTTGAACAGGTTGAGTATCTGCGACTGTATGGATACGTCCAGCGCCGACACGGGCTCGTCGCAGAGGACGAGGTCCGGCTTTAAGGCAAGGGCGCGGGCTATGCCTATGCGCTGGCGCTGGCCGCCCGAGAATTCGTGCGGGTAGCGGTTCTTGAAGTAGCGGGACAGGCCCACGCGTTCCAGGAGTTGCTCGACGCGCTCGTCGATCTCGGCCTTGCTCAGGCTGATGAGGCCTTCCTTGGTGAATATCCTCATAGGCTCGGCTATGATGTCCCGGGTGGTCATGCGCGGGTTGAGCGAGGCGTAGGGATCCTGGAACACGATCTGCATGTCCTTGCGGGCGGCCATGAGCTCGTGGCTCGGTATCCTGGTAAGGTCTTTGCCTTTAAGCAGCACTTTGCCGGCGGTGGGCTTATGCAGCTGGGCCACCGCGCGGAGCGTGGTGGATTTTCCGCAGCCCGACTCGCCCACCAGGCCGAGGGTCTCGCCTTTTTTTATGGACAGGTCCACGCCGTCCACGGCGTAAATATAGCCCTTCTTGCGATTCCAGAGCATGCCCGTATGGTAGGGGAAATGCATCTTGAGGCCCCGCACTTCGAGCAGGTTTTCGTTGTTCTCCATTTATTTCCCCTCTCCGTACAGCCAGCATGCCACGTTGCGTCCGTTGCCTATGTTGGTGGCCGGCGGATATTTGCTCTTGCATATGTCCATGGCTCGGTCGCAGCGCGGGAAGAAGGGGCAGCACTCGGGCAGGTTGATCACGTTCGGCGGCTGGCCGGGTATGGAATACAGGCGCTGCTTGTTTTCCTTGTCCAGGCGAGGCACGCTCTTGATGAGGCCCTGCGTATAGGGGTGCTTGGGATCGGCGAAGATCTCGTCGGCGCTGCCCTTTTCCACGACGCGGCCCGCGTACATGACGCAGATATTGTCGCACATGCCGGCCACCACGCCCAGGGAGTGGGTGATCAGTATCACCGCGGTACCCAGGCGGTCGGACAGCTCATTGATAAGGTCCAGGATCTGGGCCTGTATGGTAACGTCCAGGGCGGTCGTGGGCTCGTCCGCTATGAGTATCTCGGGATTGCAGGACAGGGCCATGGCTATCATGACGCGCTGGCGCATGCCGCCCGAGAACTGGTGGGGGTATTGGTCAATGCGCTTCTCGGGGGCGGGTATGCCGGCGAGCATGAGCATTTCGATGGCTTTGGCCTTGGCAGCCTTCTTGTCCAGGCCCTGATGGAGGACGATGGTTTCCACCATCTGGGTGCTTATCCGCAAGAAGGGATTGAGCGAGGTCATGGGGTCCTGGAATATCATCGATATCTTGTTGCCCCGTAGCTCGCGTATCTCGTTGTCGGACATCTTAAGCACGTCTTTGCCGTTGAAGAGCACCTCGCCCCCGGCTATCCTGCCGGGCGGAGACGGTATGAGCTTCATGATGGCCAGGTTGGTAACGCTCTTGCCTGAACCGGATTCTCCCACTATGCCGAGGGTCTCGCCCTTGCGCAGCTCGAAGCTGACGCCGTCCACGGCTTTGAGGAGCCCCTCGTCCAGCTTAAAGTATGTCTTCAGGTCATTAACCTGCAGTATGACGTCATCGGTCATTCGACGGTCTCCTTGACTCTTAGTTGCGGTTCTTGCTCTGCGGATCGAGTGCATCGCGCAGGCCGTCGCCGAGGAAGTTCATAGCGAAGAGGAACACGGTCATAGCCGTTGCCGGTACGATCAAGCGCCAGGGATAGAGCTGCATGCCCTGTACGCCCTCGCTTACCAGGGTGCCCCAGGAAGCGTACGGTGCCGATACGCCCAGGCCGAGGAAGGACAGGAAGCTCTCGCTCATGATGAAGCTGGGGAACTGCAGCGTGGAATACACGATGATGATGCCCACCGTATTGGGCAGGAGGTGGCGGAACACGATGCGTCCCGTGCCCGCGCCCATGGAGCGGGCGGCTTCCACGAATTCCGAGTTCTTAAGGCTTATGATCTGGCCGCGCACGATGCGGGACATGGTCAGCCATGAAACCAGGGCTATGGCGAAGAACAGGATGATGATGTTCACCGGTATGCCCACTACCATGGCGTTGCTCGAATCCTTGAACATTGACATGATGATGATCACAAGGAGCATGTAGGGAAGGCTGTACATGATATCGATGAAGCGGCTGATTAAGTTGTCCAGCCATCCGCCCAGGTAGCCGCCCATGGCCCCGAGCACTATACCTATGAGCCCCGCGGTCAGGGTGCCCACGATGCCGATGAGCAGCGATATCTGCCCGCCGAAAATCGTGCGCGCCAGCATGTCGCGCCCCAGGTAATCGGTGCCCAGAATATAGACGCGCTTATGCACCGGGTCGCGGTTGATCTCGTATTTGATGAGATCGATTTCCGTATTGACGCGCTCAAGGTCCGTTTTGAGGTCTTCCCTGCCCGTGGATTCTATGGCGGTAAGCAGCTCTACGCGGCGGCTTTCAAGCTTGACGAGCGCAACGGCGCCAGCCGGCTTGAAGGAGGGCGGCAGGTTGGCGTGCAAAAGCTCCTGGTCCGTGTAGGAATAGAAGGGCAGGAGCCCCGCGCCGAAGGTGATGAACAGGTATACGCCCACGATCCACATACCGATCACGGCCATCCTGTTCTTGCGTAAACGCTTCCACGCATCCGCCCATAATGATACGGGTTTAACGTATTGGTTAAACTCGTTAACGGCGTTATCGTTCTTCATGTTGAGTGCCGGCATTCTTGCTCGCCCCTTACTTGTAGGAGATGCGCGGATCGAGGAGGCCGTAAAGCACATCCACGAGGAAGTTCGCGCTGATGAGTATAATCGAATATACGATGACGTCGCCCATGATGACCGTGTAGTCGCGGTTGAGCGCCGACTGCACGAAAATCCTGCCTATGCCGGGCACGACGAAGATCTGCTCCACAACCACCGAGCCTATCACGATACCGCTGAAGGCGGGGCCTAGATAGGTGACCACGGGCAGGAGCGCGCCCTTAAGGATGTGCTTCCAGATGACCACCGATTCTTTCAGGCCCTTGGCGCGCGCGGTGCGTATGTAGTCCGAGCGGGCCACCTCGATGATGGAGCCGCGCGAGAGCCGGGCTATATAGGCGAAGTACGGGAACATGAGGGTCATGGTGGGCAGGATGACCGTGGCCCAGCCGGCCCTGCTCCCTATCCAGCCTGAGGTCGGGAGCCATTTTAGCTGCAGCGCGAAGATCAGCATGAGGAGCGGGCCTATGACGAAGAGCGGTATCGATATGCCCAATACCGCGAACGACATGGCCGCGTAGTCGGGCCACTTGTTCTGGTTCAACGCCGATATAATGCCCACGCTGATACCGAGGAACAGCGCCACGCCGAGAGCCATCGCTCCCAGGTGCAGCGACACGGGGAAGGCTTTGCCTATGAGCTCGTTTACCGTGGAATCCTTATAGCGGTAGGACGGGCCGAGGTCGAAGCTCAGGACGTCGCCCAGGTACCTGAAGTACTGGTTTAAGAGCGGCTCGTCCATATGGTACTTTTTAAGGATGTTCTGGAGCACTTCCTGAGGAATTTTCTTCTCTCGGGAGAAGGGGCCGCCTGGGGCAAGCCTGATCATAAAGAAGCTGAGCGTAACGATGATAAAGAGAGTGGGGATGACGCTCAAGAGCCTTCTAACGATGAATTTGGACATCGCAGCCTCGCTTGGTTGGAATCTGGGTTCGTGGAAGGGAGATGAACCCAGCGCGCAGCGGCGATTATGCCCATGGCAGGTAAACCAAAGCCGCTACGACCTGCGAATTATAGCGCTCTTTCCCAATAAGCGCTAGTGGAAAACCACGATATTCTAATTATTGAAACGCCGTTTTACAAATAAAAACGGCTGCCCTTACGGCAGCCGTTTCGCGCTCAATGTTTTACATTGATAGGCGTCTTACTTCTTGAATATGAACTTCCAGTTGTGCACGCCAAGCGGGTTGGCATACCAGCCGCCCCATACCTTGGTGTCGATAAGGTCCTGCTCCACATAGTGGTAGAAGGGTATGACCGCCTGGTCCGCGGTGATCATGATCTCTTCAGCCTGGCGCAGGGTGTCCATGCGGGCCTTGCCGGCGGGCATGGTGGCTGCCTTCTTGATGAGTTCATCGTACTTGGCGTTGGAGTACAAGCCGTCGTTGAGGCCGGAGCCGGTGATGAACATATCGAGGAAGGTGTTGGGGTCGAGGTAGTCGCCTACCCAGCCGGCGCGGCAGAACTCGAAGTCATGGGAGGTCTGGCGGGTGTCGAGGAAGGTCGCCCATTCCTGGTTCACGAGCGCTACCTCTATGCCGAGGTTCTTCTTCCAGTTTTCCTGAGCCCACTCGGCGATCTTCTTGTGGCCTTCGCTGGTGTTGTAGAGCAGGGTTACCTTGGGGAAGCCCACGCCGCCGGGGAAGCCCGCGGCCGCGAGAAGCTTCTTGGCTTCTTCTACGTTGTAGGCGTTGCCTTTAATGGCGGTATAACCGGCCATGGCGGGTACCATGGCGTTGGTGGCCAGCTGGCCGCCCTTGGTTACCTTGGCCACGAGATCCTGCATATTGAGGGCCATACCGAGGGCCTTGCGTACGCGCACGTCGGTGAAGGGCTTGCGGGTCACGTTGAAGATGTAATAGTAGGTGGCTACCTGGGGCGCTACCTGATAGTCGGGGCGGAGCTTGATCTCGTCGATGAGGTCAAGGGGAACGCCGTGCGACCAGTCGATTTCGCCGTTCTTGTACTTGTTGTACGCGGTCAGGTTGTCGTCGATGGGCAGGAAGGTGATGGCGCTAAGCTTTACGCTCTTGGCGTCCCAGTAGGTGGGGTTGGCCACTACGGTAAGGGATTCCTGGGGCTTCCACTCTTTGAGCGCGAAGGGGCCGTTGCCTACGAGATTGCCGGGCTTTACCCATTCGTCGCCAAGCTTGTTGATGACGTGCATGGGGAGTATGGCGAAGGCGTAGTGGGCCATCATGTCCACGGCGTAGGGGAGGGGGCCGATGAGCTCTACCTGGAAGGTATAGTCGTCTATGGCCTTGATGCCCACGGTTTCTTTGGGAGCCTTGCCCGCATTGTAGGCCTCAGCGCCCTTAACCACCATGTTTACCATATAGGCGTACTCGGCGCCGGTCTCGGGATTGAGGTTGCGGTGCCAGCTGTCTACTACGGTCTTCGCGGTGATGGGGGTGCCGTCGGACCAGGTGGACTTGCGGAGCTTGAAGGTGATCATCTTGCCGTCGGGGCTGATGGTCCAGCTCTCGGCGATGCCGGGCTTCGCGAGGGAAGTCTGGGGGTCGTTGATCACGAGGCCTTCGAACAGAGCCATGTAGATTTTATGCTCAGGAACGCCGGAGATCTTGGACGGATCGAGCGTCTGAGGCTCGGCGCCATTATTCATGATGAAATGAGTGCCGCCAGCGGCCTCTTTGGTGCCCGTTGCAAAGGCGCCGGAGAAGGCCACCAGTAACAGTAGTGCTACTGCTAAAGTACGCTTCATGATTCCTCCTTAGGAATTGAACAAGTTAAGCCATTTTATGCTTAGCTGACGGAATTGACAAGAGTTATATTTGCCATTTTCCCCTTTGGCCCTGATGCGGGTGGAGATAATGGATATAATATGAGATTATTTTTAACTTTTCTTTTCTTGCAGCCGGAAAAATAAGAACCGGGCCCAAGAGAGGGCCCGGTTTAGCGCTTATAGGGACCTGGACGCTTAGTCCCTGCTGATCGCTATGGTCTTTTCCTGCGCCTCGGGGCGCTTCGGCATGACGATGGTAAGAAGGCCGTCTTTAAAACTGGCCTTGATCTGCTCGGAATCCACGTTGCGCGGCAGGGTGAAGGACCTGCGGAAGGCGCGCACGCCGCGTTCCCGTATTAACCATACGCCGTTCTTGTCTTCCTTCTTTTCTTCCTCTTTAACCGAGGCTATGGACAGAACGCGGTCGTTCACCTTGATGGCCACGTCTTTCTCGGCCATGCCGGGCAATTCGGCCTCGAGCACGTAGCGCTCTTTCTCTTCGCGTATGTCTACCGGGGGGTAGCCCGCGGTGGACATGCTGCCCGAATAGCCTTCCTTATTAAAGAAGTCGCCGAGCAGGCGGTCCCAGCCATCGAACACTGACAGGACGGAATCGGGATTGTAGGTAACTACGCTCTTCATACTAAACCTCCATATGGGTGTGGTTGATCGTTTCGGCGCGGTATGGAAGCCTACGGCCTTTGTCGCGCTCATCTATGAATAAGCAAGAGGCGTGCCAACCAGCTGTCACGGGTATAAAAATCGCTCTGCTAAGAATCACGCGGTCGCTAATGGTGTTAATTTCTTTTATGATAATAAGATATTTCTTTGTGGCCAGCTTTTGCGCGCGTGAGCGTTACGATGGATAAAGCCTGAGGGCTTAAGGCTCAAGTCCTAGCTGCGCGCCGTGCGGGGAGAACTGTGTAAAAAATAAACAGGATGCTGTGTATTTATTTCGAAGAGACTGTATTAAAAATATACAATTTGAAGGCGAGTGGGCCGCCCTGCCTCATTTGGATACAGCCCCGCCATCAGCGCCTCGGCGCGGGAGCTTGAGCGCTAGCGTTTCATGGAAGCCTTGCGCACATACAAGGGTATCTGGGCACGCTCGTGCCCGTCTATGGACAGCGCGACGTTCCAGCTGCCTTCAGTTTCCCAGCGCACGTTCATAAGGTTGAGGGTGAGATTCGCGCAGGCGGAATCCTTGCCGATCCCGTTCACGCTCATCGAGCCCTCGAGGGCGGGCAGCAGGGCTTCGCCTCCGGGCGCGCGTATGTCAACCCGAATGGCGTGGCTGCCAAGCTCGTACACCGCGAAGCGTATGCGGGCCGCCACGCACATGAACGGATGCACGGCGGGGAAGTCCTTGACCGTGAGCGCGTCGAAGGCGCCTATGATCGTGAGTTTGCCCAAGTTGTCCTGCGCGAAATCGCAGAGCGTGAATACTTCCACCGTCATGGTATGACCTGAAAGTCGGCAAAGTAAAGCTGATCCACGGCCCCGAGCAGCAGTTCGGCATTGAAGATGTCGCGCAAGGCGGCTTTTACGCTCTGTTCGGCAAGCGGGTGCAGGGCCGCGCTGTCCTGTCCCGACAGATACGATAGCGCGGCTGCCCTGAGCGCGGCGCGCTTGCTGGCCAATTCCTCTTTGAAGGGTTTGTCCTTCGCGTCGTAGGGAAAGACTATCGTCGCCACGACCAGGGCGCCGTCGCTGGTCTGCGCGCGCAGCCTGCCTATGCCCTCATACACGCCCTCAGCCGCTTCGCTCGCCGGCACGGCGAGGCGGGCGGCCTTACGGGCGGGCGCGCC
>JBGSKZ010000127.1:0-15700 GCA_041741035.1 Treponematales bacterium | reverse complement strand
GCGGCCCTGGTAGCCGAAGCGCGCAACGCGCTGGCCCTGGGCTACGCCGAGCGCGCCGTCGCCTTCGCGGACGACGCCCTGTCGCTTTCCTCCATAGACTCGGACGCCAACTACCTTCGCGCGGCCCTTGCGCTTTCCTATGGGGAAAAGCGAGCCGAGGCGGAGTCCTATATAGCGGCCGCGCTCGCCGGCGCCAATTTCCGCGTCTATAGCGCTCAGGAAGCCGAACTCCTCTACGCCGGCCTGCTCGCGCGCATGAAGCGCCCCGCGGCCGCGCTTCGTTTCCTTGCCGGCAAGCCCCGAAGCGCCGAGCTCTTATACCTGGAATACCTGGCTAAACGCTCCCTGGGCGATAGCGCCGGCGCGCGAGCGGCGGTGGCCGAATCGCTGCGCCGTTATCCCTTCGACTCCCGTCCGCTTATCCATTGGCTCCTCGGGGATGGGCTTACGCCCGCCTCGCCCGAGGATGCCGCCCTGGTAGCCAGGGCCTTCGAGCTCTTGCCTGAGCTCAAGGAGCAGGAGCCTTTCCTGCTGGTCGCCCTAGCGCCGTTCAGCGCGGAGCAGGCCGATGCTAAGCTCCTGCTCAGGGAATTCCGCGCCGCAGGTCACAGCCATCCCCTTGCCACGGTATTGGCCTTCGAGGCGGGGCTCATAAGCCACGCAAGGGCGAGCGAGGAGCTTTCCCTTTCCATCCTACCTATAGAAAGCCGCCTCGCGCAGCGCTATTACGGCCTGCTTCAGGACGATGAGAGCCGCGCGTATTTTATCAAGTCTTTCTCCGCCTTCGAGGGCTGGATCGTTGACGACGAGGACCGGGATGGCATAGCCGAAGGGCGTTCGCTCTATACGGGCGGGCGGCTCTCGCTGTGGGCCTATGACGCGGACCAGGATGGAGAACCCGAGCGGGTGGTGAATTTTAAGGACGGCGTTCCCTCGAGCGCCGAGTTGCGGAGCCCCTCAACGCGCATAGTGCTCAGCTATGGATCATGGCCCTTCGTATCGAGCGCCGTCGTCTATACGGACGGCAACGAGCGCAGCTATCGCTTCGCGCCCGCGCTCTACCGCTATGCGCCCGTCGAGCTGCGCCCGTTGGGTATCAATCAGCCGGGGCAGCTTTCCATGGCCCCGTACCTGGCCAGGGCGGCCAGGCTGGACTTTCCCCGCGAGCGCGGCCTCGCGGACGCCGCCTACGCCGTGGAAGAGCGTAAAAGCGGCGCCATAAGCGTTACGAGCTTGGATAAAGGCCTGGCTCAGAGCGGCTGGTGGAGGGAGAGCAGCGGCGCGGCGGGCGAGCTAATCTATAGCGAGGGTTATCCGAAAAGCGAAAAGCTGGACCTCGACGGCGACGGCCGCCATGAGGCCAGGCGGGTATGGGGCCGCACGGACTCCGCCTATCCGCTCGCGCTCTATATAGAAGTAGATATGGACGGCGATGGACTCTTCGAGTACCGGGAGAGCGAGCAGGGGCCTTCCATACGCGCCTGGGACCTCGATGCCGACGGCCAGCCAGACCTCTTCGTGGAAAAGCTCGGCGACGATAGCTTTCTGTATAGTTTCAGCCCTAGTTGGCGCGGCCGCCTGCCCCTGGTCATGCGCCTAGAGGCGGGCGCGCTCGTCGAAGTGAGGCTGGGCGGGCTTGAGCGGCCGCTCCTGGCGGACAGCGGGGGACGCGTATGGTGGATAGGCGAAAAGCCCTTCGATTTCGGAGCGAGCCTGCCGCCTGAGGGTAGCGCCGTACGCGATGGGGTACGCTATGGGCTTATCAAGCTCGGCGATCGTTATTACGCGGAGCCTCTCGACTAAGATTCCCGCGTATCTCTATTTTCTCTTATATCTGCCTTGCACTTCACCGACACGGGCCTTACACTTATGCCTTGGGGCGCAGATCTGGCCGCGCTTGCCCCGACTCTATCCTGTACCAAAGGGTTGTGCATGGCTACCGAAAAAAAAACCGCAGCAATAAAACTATTCGGCTCTTATGGCATAGAACGCGCCGTAGAATTGGCGGCGCAGCTGAAGGCGGCCGCGCTTCCCGGCCATACGATAGAACTCGACCTTTCCGGCGTCACGGAATTGGATCTGTCCGCCATACAGCTTTTTTACGCCGCGAAGAAAAGCGCGAAAGCCGGCGGCGGCGACCTGCTCCTCGTCGGCTTACTTAACCAGAACTTGGCCGCGCGCCTGCGCTCTTCAACCTTAATAAGCGCCCATGCAGCCGATGGCCCGAGCCTGGCCGAGGCCCTGCCATCCTTCCTGGCCATCGAGGATGAACGATGATAGATAAATTCAAAGACGCGTTCAGGGAAGAAGCCTTTGAGCTCTTAAGCCAATTGGAGGATATACTCCTTGAGCTCGAGACCTCGCCGCGGGACCCCGAGCTCATAAACGCCGCCTTTCGGGCCATCCATACCATAAAAGGCTCGGCGGGTATGTTCGGCTTCGAAAAGCCGGGACGTTTTGCGCATGACTTGGAAAACCTGCTGGACGCCTGCCGGGGAGGCAAGCGCGCCGTCGATAAGACGGTCATAGACCTTACCCTGCGCGCCCGCGACAAGATACGGGCCATGATAGAGAACGACGAGAGCGAAGGCCCCTTCGACGAGGAAGCCCAGGTCCTTATACACGAGTTTAGGGCGGCATGCGCGGGCTATTGCGAGGACAAGGCGCCTCCGCCAAGCCAGGGCGATACCGCGGCGCACCCGGAAAGCGCGAAGACGGCAAAGCCTGCCCATCAGGAGGGCCAGGCCGGCATGCAGAGCTACCGCATACGCATGGCGCCTTCCCGCGCGATCTTCCTGAGCGGCACCCGGCCTCTTAAGATCTTGGAGGAGCTGGCCGGGCTCGGCGTCATGAGCTCCGTGGCAAACTTCAACGCAGTGCCGCCCTTGGAGTCCATCGATCCTGAGGCCTGTTATACCGCCTGGGACGCCATCCTTTCCACCGACAAGGGCATAGACGCCATACGGGATGTGTTCATATTCGTCGAGGACCACTGCGAGCTGAGCATAGACGAACTCGGGGAAGGCGAGGACCTGGAAGGCCATACCAAGAAGCTCGGCGAAATCTTGCTCGAGCGAGGCTCGCTCAAGCGGCCGGTGCTGGAGGACGCGCTGAAATCGCAGCGCAAACTCGGCGAGGTGCTTATCGAGACCAAGGCCGTAAGCAGTTCCGAGCTGCAGGCCGCGCTCGTCGAGCAGGATCACCTGAAGCGCGTTCAGGAGAAGCATGCCGATACCAGTTCCTCGGTACGGGTAGCCAGCGAAAAGCTGGATCAGCTCGTCGACCTCGTCGGCGAGATGGTAACTTTGCAGGCGCGCTTGAGCCGTACCTCGGGCGAGCTCGCCGACGCGGGCTTGTCCTCCATATCGGAGCAGCTTGAGCGCCTCGTATCTCAGCTGCGCGACAACGCCATGAGCATACGCATGCTCCCCATCGGCTCTACCTTCAGTAAATTCCGGCGCGTGGTACGTGACCTTTCCCGCGACCTCGGCAAGCAGGTGGAGCTGGTAACGCAAGGCGAGGACACCGAACTCGATAAGACCGTCATAGAGCGCCTGAACGATCCGCTGGTCCATATAATCCGCAATTCCCTTGACCATGGCATAGAGCAGCCGCTGCAGCGCAAGGCCAAGGGCAAGCCGGAAAGCGGCACGATACGCCTCGCGGCTTCGCACAGCGGGGCCACGGTGGAAATTAGGGTATCCGACGACGGCAACGGCCTCAACCTGGAAGCCATACGCGGCAAGGCCCGAGAACGGGGCATCATAGGGCAGAACGAAGAGCTCAACGAGCAGGATACCATGCAGCTCATATTCCGCCCGAGCTTCAGTACCGCGCAAATCGTGAGCGCCGTATCCGGCCGCGGCGTGGGCATGGACGTGGTCAAGCGCGAGATAGACGCGCTCGGCGGCGGCGTGTATCTCGAATCCAAGCCCGGCGAGGGCACTACCGTGGTGCTTTCCATACCGCTTACCCTGGCCATAATCGAAGGCCTGCTCGTCCGCATCGGTACGGAGCGCTACGTTATGCCGCTGTCCTGCGTGGAGGCCTGCGTGGAGCTGGAGGAGCAGGACGGCCTGTCGGAGGACGGTTCCGCTCTCATACAATATCGCGGCGACCTCATACCCATCGTGGACCTGCGCGGCTCCTTCGCCGTGCCCGGCGATCAGCCCCCGCTCAGGCAAGTCGTGGTGGCCAACGACCAGGGGACGCGTACCGGCTACGTCGTCGATGCCGTCATAGGCGATTACCAGACCGTCATCAAGCCTTTAGGCCGGCTGTTCAAGGAAGCCGAGGGCATATCCGGGGCTACTATACTCGGCGACGGCACCGTAGCGCTCATCATAGACCATAAGCGCGTCAGCGACGCTACGCGCAGGCAGAAAGGCAGAAAGGCGGAGTATACCGATGCCCGACGATAGCCCGCTCGCGTCGTCCTACGCGGGGCTCAACGACAAGGCTTTCAAGCGCCTGGCCGCCTTTATAGAGTCGGAACTCGGCATACGCATGCCCGATACCAAGCGCGTCATGCTTGAAAGCCGCCTGCAGAAGCGCCTGCGCGTGCTGGGCATGGGAGATTACGACAAATACCTGGATAAGGTGTTCGGCCCCGAGGGCGCCTCCGAGCTCGTGCATATGATAGACGCGGTAACGACGAATAAGACCGACTTCTTTAGGGAGCCGGATCATTTCGATATACTCAGCTCCAGGCTGCTGCCCGGGCTCTTGAGGCAGGGCGGCAGGCAGCAGCTGTCGTTCTGGTCCGCGGGCTGCGCCACCGGCGAGGAGCCCTATACCCTGGCCATGGTGCTCGAGGAATTCAAGCTTTCTCATCCCGGCTTCGACTACGCTATCGTGGCCACCGACATATCCACGCGCGCCCTCGAAAAGGCGCAGAACGCCGTCTATGCCTCCGAGCGGGTATCCATGGTGCCGCTCAGCCTCAAGAAAAAGTACCTCCTGCGCAGCAAGGATAGCGCCGCCGACGAGGTGCGCATGAAGAGCGTGCTGAGGGACAAGATACAATTCTTCAGGCTTAACCTGATGGATGAGCGCTATCCCTTCGACGGGCTCTTCGACATCGTGTTCTGCAGGAACGTCATCATCTATTTTGATCGGCCTACGCAGGAAGCCCTGCTCGGCCGCATGTCCTCATGCATACGCAAGGGCGGCAACCTCATACTCGGCCACTCGGAAACGCTTACCGGCATGGCTTTACCGCTTCGCGGTATTGCGCCTACGGTATATGAGCGCCTATAGTAGATATTATTATGGAAAGAATCAAAGTACTGGTCGTAGACGATTCCGCGGTCGTACGGCAGACGCTGAAAGAGCTGCTCGATTCCGACCCTCAGATAGAGGTCATGGCCGTGGCTTCCGATCCGCTCTTCGCGCTCAAGCGCATGGAGACGGAGAAACCCGATGTGATTATATCGGACGTGGAAATGCCGCGCATGGATGGGCTCTCTTTCCTTCGCAAGATCATGGAGAGCACCCCGTCCATACCGGTGGTCATATGCTCTAGCAAGACCGAGTCCGGCTCCGAGAATGCCCTCAAGGCCATGGAATACGGCGCCGTAGAGATCATACAGAAGCCTAAGCTGGGCACCAAGCAATTCCTTGAGGAGTCGCGGGTAGCGCTCTGCGACGTGGTGAAGGCCGCCCATCTATCCAAGAATAAGCGCAAGCTCCCCCTCGGCCCCATGCGCGACGTGGCGCCTAAGCTTACCGCGGATGTCATGCTGCCTAAGGCTTCCGGCAACACCATGATAGAAACCACGGAGAAGGTGGTGGTGGTGGGCGCCTCCACCGGCGGCACCGAAGCCTTGCGGGAATTCCTAGAGGCCCTGCCCGAGGACGCGCCGGGCATAGTCATCGTGCAGCATATGCCCGAGCATTTTACCGCCGCCTTCGCGAAAAGGCTTGACAGCCTTTGCAGGGTGGGGGTAAAAGAAGCGGAAGACAACGATACGGTCATCCGGGGGCGGGCGCTCATAGCGCCGGGCAACAAGCATACCCTCCTTAAGCGCAGCGGCGCCCGGTATTACGTGGAAGTCAAGGAAGGTCCCCTGGTGTGCAGGCATAGGCCCAGCGTGGACGTCCTATTCCGCTCCGCCGCCCGCTACGCCGGCAAGAATACCGTCGGCGTGATCATGACGGGCATGGGCGACGATGGCGCGCGGGGCATGAAGGAAATGCACGACGCCGGCGCCTACACGATAGCGCAGGATGAACAGAGCTGCGTGGTATTCGGCATGCCGAACGAGGCTATAAAGCTCGGCGGCGTCGATTTGGTCTTGCCCTTGCCAAAGATTGCCGATACCGTAGTGCATAAGGCGCGCTGAGCCTACTAGGCTAATGGGAGAACGCGCGGACATCCCGAGTGAATTATCGAATAGGAGGATCTTGCTATATGACCATTTTGGTGATCGACGATTCGGCAGCCATTCGCCAGAGTATTACCTATATACTGCAGCAGGAAGGCTATTCCACCGTTGAGGCAGCGGACGGCCTCGAAGGCCTGGCCAAGCTCGATGGCAGCGATAAATTCGACTGTATCATTACCGACGTGAATATGCCCAATATGGACGGCATAAGCTTTATACGCAAGGCGCGGGAGAACCCTAAATTTAAGTTCACTCCCATACTCGTGCTTACCACCGAATCGCAGGGCAGCAAGATGAACGAGGGCAAGGAAGCGGGCGCCACCGGCTGGATTGTGAAGCCCTTTAGCGCCGACAAGCTCCTGGCGGTCGTTAAGAAAGTAGCGGAGTAGGCAGTGGCCGATCGGGGAGCAACCACGCGGTACCTGAGCTTTACCCTGGGCGACGAGATATACGGGGTTCCCGTCGAGCGCGTTGAAGTCGTGCTCGAAATGCAGGCGATCACGCGCGTGCCCAACGCGAAGGCCCAGATACGCGGCGTCATCAACCACCGCGGCAGCGTGGTTCCCGTGGTGGATCCCCGCGTGAGCTTCAATACCGGCTTGACCAAGCTTGGCGAAGAGAGCTCCATCATCGTTATGCAGCTGGTCTATGAAGGCGAGTCGCTTACCGCCGGCGTATTGGCCGACGGCGTAAGCGAGGTCCTGGACATAGCCGACGCCGATCTTGAAGCGCCTCCCCTGGTGTCCGGCGGCAGCCGCGACAGCTTCATACGTAACATAGCCCGGCAGGACGATCGCTTCATCGTGCTGCTGGATATCGACGCCACGCTCCTGGCTACGGAAGGCAGGAGCTAAAGCGTGGCCAGCGAGGCCCAGGCGCCCCTCCGTATACTCATCGTCGAAGACGAGACCATAGTGGCGCTGGACCTTAAGGAGCGTATCAGGGCCTTGGGCTATGAGCCCTGCGGCATAGCCGATACGCCCGCTAAGGCGCAGGACTTAGCCTTAGCGCGGCAGCCCGCGCTTATACTCATGGACATCATGCTCAAGGGCAATGGCGACGGCATAGAGGCCGCCGCCAGCATACGGGCGCTCATGGACGTGCCCGTGGTATACGTTACCGCCTTCAGCGACGAGGAAACCCTGGCGCGAGTCAAGGCGACGAGCCCCTATGGGTACATCGTCAAACCCTACCACGAGCGGGAATTGCGCATCAGCATAGAGCTTGCGCTGGCCAAGCATGAATCAGAGCGCGAGCTCCTGCGAGCGAAGCGGGCGGCGGAGGAGAGCGACCGGGCCAAGACCCGGTTCCTATCCAATTTAAGCCATGAATTCGTTACGCCTATCAATTCCATGCTCGGCTTCCTGGACCTTGCCATGCCCCTGGTAAAGGATGAGGAGCTGGCGGAATACCTGAGCATGGTGGGCAGCAGCGCCCATAAGCTCGAGACCCTACTGTTCAGCCTGCTCGACTACGCGAAGCTGGAGAGCGGCAGCCTTATGCCCATGGTAAACGAGTTTTACCTTGAGGACTTCCTGCTGCGCTGCTGGGCGCCGTACCGGGTGGAAGCCTACGGCAAAGGCCTGGGCCTCCGCTTCTATATCGACCCCGGCCTGCCCTTGATGGCGCGGAGCGACTCGGCCAAGCTGAGCATAATCATAAAGAACCTTATAGAGAACGCGGTAAAATTTACCGACTCGGGGGCGGTAAGCCTTGAGGCCTGGCGCAGCGGCGAGCGCGATCTGGAGCTTTCCATAATCGACACCGGCCCGGGCATAGCCCTTGAAGAGTGCGACAGGCTCTTTATGCAGTTTACCCAGGCGGACGACTCCTCGACGCGTAAAATAGGCGGCCTGGGCATAGGCTTGGCGCTCGCCAAGGGGCTCTGCGAGCTCTTGGGGCTCAAGCTCAGCCTCGAGCCCGGCCCCGTATCCGGCTCCGTCTTTAAGGTACTGGTGCCCGGGGCCCTGGATGGGGAACCAGCATTTCCGCGGCCTGGCGACCGCCTGAACGCCGCGGTGGTAGGTCTTATGCAGCCCGACGCGCTCTGCGCTCCCGACCTGCGGCGCTGGGCCGAAGCGCTCTCAATAGGCCTGCGTGCGCCGGACAGCGCCGCGGGCGACGCGGAGCTCGTCATATGCGGAAGCGCGGCCTGGCATGCGCTGAGCGAAAGGGATCGTTTGGCCGCGCTCGATGCTTTTGGACCCAAGGCTTCCGTCCTGGTGCTGGGATCGCCGGTGGATAGCAGCGAGGGCATGCTCGACACGAGATTCGTTATGCATAGGCCCTATCCGCTGAGCCTTTCGGTATTCCTTGACGCGCTGGCCGAGGCCCGCGTCAGGTCGCTTGACGAAGTTCAGCATAACAAGCCCCGCAATGATATCCGGAGGATAGGATGACGAGGATACTGGTGGTAGAGGACGATTTCGGCAGCAGAAAGATGATGCTCAAGCTCCTTGAGGAATACGGCCAGGTCGATAGCGCCGTTGACGGCCAGGCCGGCATCGACGCCTTCCGTAAGGCCCTAGAAGAGGATAGGCCCTATCAAATAGTATTCCTGGACATCATGATGCCGCGCATGGACGGGCATGAAGCCCTTATGCTCATGCGTAAGGAGGAGCAGTCCCGGGCTATAGCGCCGGCCGCCGAGTGCCATATAATAATGACTACCGTCCTTGAGGATCCTCATAACGTGGTCGGCGCGTAT
Organism: Treponematales bacterium; assembly: GCA_041741035.1. Classification (GTDB taxonomy): domain Bacteria; phylum Spirochaetota; class Spirochaetia; order Treponematales; family UBA12059; genus UBA5200. Next base: position 6,607 of record JBGSKZ010000127.1, on the reverse strand, counting down.
TTCAAGGGCGGCGCCACCTCGTATATCGTAAAGCCGGTGGATCGCGGCGCTCTGCGCAGGGAATTGGCTAAACTGGGGTATAAAGGCGCGGTGGCGGGAAGGTAGGAAGCGGCCGTGGAAGCGGATACCGAGGATGGCGCGCTCGCGAAGATAGCCATATGCGAGGACGAGCGCATAGTAGCCTTGGACATACGTACCTTCCTCCAGCGCAACGGCTATGACGTAGTGGGCGTGTACGCCTCCGCTGAAAGCCTTCTTGACTCCGTCGAGGCGACGAAACCGGAACTCGTGCTCATGGATATCCATCTGGAAGGCCCCATGGACGGCGTCGAGGCTTCCGCCCGATTAATGGAACTCTGGTCCATACCGGTTATCTTCCTTACCGCCTACGCGGATACGCCGACTATCGAGCGGGCTAAGCGCACGCAGCCCTTCGGCTACGTCATCAAGCCCTTCGACGAAAGGGAACTGAAAACGGCGATCACCATAGGCCTCTACCGCTCGGGCATGGAGCAGCGCTTGAGGCGCAGCGAAACGCGCTACCGGGGCCTATTTGAGGATGGCCTGGCGGCGGTATTCGTAGCCGGGCCGGACGGCGGCATACACGAGGGCAATAAGGCTTTTAGGGATTTAGCTCCCGGCTGCGCGGGCCTCGATACCCTTATCCAGGACGCGGACGCCCTTACGGAGCTGTGGCGCTCTCTCCGGAGCGGCGAAGCCTATGGCCCGGTGGAGCTAGCGCTGTCCGCGAAAGGCGGCCGTAGCGTGCAGGCCCTTCTGTCGGCCGCGCCGCTGCGCGTGCTGGAGCAGGGCTATTACCTGTTCCAGGCCATAGATATCACGGAGCGTAAAAGCCTGCAGGAGCAGCTGAACCGGGCCCAGAAGATGGAAGCCTTAGGCCGGCTGGCCGGCGGCGCGGCGCATGACTTCAATAATATCATTACCGCCATACTCGGCTACGGAAAGCTCCTACGCGACGACCTTGGCGACAATCCGCGCATAGGCTTGGAGCTCGACGGCATCGAGGATGCGGCCCGGCGCGCGGCTATTTTAGCCAGGCAGCTACTCGTGTTCTCGAGAACCGAGGCCGGCGGCGCGAGCGTTTTCTCGCTCGGCGCGCTCATCCTCGAGCTTGAGCGCATGCTCGGCAGGCTTATAGGCGAAGACGTTTTCATACGCATGCGGCCGGGAGAGGGCGACCACGTGCGCGCCGACCGCAGCAGGATGGAACAGGTGGTAATGAACCTAGCCGTCAACGCGAGGGACGCCATGCCCAAAGGGGGTAAGCTGAGCCTGAGCACCGGCCGGATATCGCTTGCCGAGCCTGTCGACGGTGCTTTCGGCCCCATAACGCCCGGCAATTGGGCTTATCTACGGGTAAGCGACGAAGGGGAGGGCATAGACCCCGCCATACTTCCGCATATTTTCGAGCCTTTTTACAGCACGAAAGCGCCGGACCGCGGCACGGGGCTCGGGCTGTCCACGGTAGCCGCCATAGTGCGGCAGGCCGAGGGGCATATAGAGCTCACGAGCGAACTCGGCAGGGGCACGACCTTTACGGTCTATATACCCTGCATAGACGCGGAGGCGGACGCCTCAGGAAGCATGGACCGGCCGCGCTATCAGGAAGGCGCGGGGGAAACCCTGCTCCTCGTGGAGGACGACAGCTCGCTGAGGGCCCTGCTCGAGACCCTGCTCGAACGCGCGGGCTACGTCGTGCTGTCCGCGGGCAATCCCGGCTCCGCCCTCCTACTGGCGGAAAACGCCGCTAAGCCGCCGGCCCTGCTCGTAAGCGACGTGATCATGCCGCTCATGCGGGGCCCCGAGTTGGCTTCGCGCCTGCGTTCATTCCTGCCGGAGCTGCGCGTATTGCTCATAAGCGGGAAAGCCGAGGAACTGAGCGAGAACGGACTCCCGGCCAGCGCCGTGCTCGCCAAGCCTTTCGCCGAGGAAGAGCTTTTGAGCGCCATACACGCGCTCCTATCCGGCCCGGCCGAAGCGGCTACTTAGCCCACGATGGATTCGTAGAGCCGCGCCTCGATGGCCGCGGCCTCCGCGCTAACGTAGGCGCGCGCCGCCCTGGGCAGGCTAAGCTCGAGGCTGTCCCGTACCCGCGAGGGCTTGTCCGACAGGCAATAGACCTTGTCGCCCAGGTATATGGCCTCCCGCACGTCGTGGGTGACGAGCAGGGCGGCTTTTCCCGAGGCTTGCCTGAGGCTGAGGAAGAGGTCCATGACCGCGATACGCGTCTTCAGGTCGAGCGCGGAGAAGGGTTCGTCCATGAGCAGCAGTTCGGAAGGAAAGGCGAAGGCGCGGGCAAGGGCCACGCGTTTGCGCATGCCGCCCGACAATGCGCCGGGAAGCTTGTCCGCGTCATTATCCAGGCCTACCGAGCGCAAGGCGTCGAGGGCCAGGCGCCTTGCCTCTTCGCGGCCGTAGCGCGGCTCCAGTACCAGGGCTACATTGTCCCGGGCGCTCCGCCAGGGCAGGAGCCTGTCCTCCTGAAACGCGTAGCTGGCCCGCAGGCCATCAAAGCCGTCCAAACTGCCCTCGAAATCCTTATCGATGCCTGCCAGTATGTTCAACAGGCTCGTCTTTCCGCAGCCGGAGGGGCCGAGGACCACGCTTACCGCGTCTTTAGGCAGCTCCAAGGACAGGCCGTCGAGCACGAGTAGCTCTCCGTAGCGCTTGCGCAGGTTTTTTATACGGTAGGCCATGAGAACTTCCTTGCGAGGCGGTCAAAGAGGGCGTCGCTCAGGGCGCAGAGGAGCACGCCGGCGGCCGCCCAGGCGAACACCTCGGCCGTTTCCAGCATGATGCGGGCGTTTTGCATGCCGGTACCCAAGGCCCGCGCGGGTTGGCTAAGCACCTCTCCGGCCACGACCACCTTCCACGACAGGCCCAGCGCGTTCTTTGCGCCAGCCACCAGATGGGGCAGGGCGGAAGGTATACGCAGTTCCAGGGCTATGGCTCTCCGCGAAAGCCCAAAGAGCCTAGCCATCTCCAAAAGCCTCTTGTCGACGGAGGATACCCCGGCGGCGAAGTCGGATGCGACGACGGGAAAAGCCATGATGAGGGCGGAGAATATCGGCACGACGCCTGAAGGGAACCACACGAGCGCGAGCAATATGATGGCGAGCACCGGCGTGGCGCGTATGATAGTAAAGGCCGGCGCGATGAGTCCCTTGAAACGGGGAGAGCTGCCCATGAAGTACCCGACGGCGCCGCCGAGCAGCAAGGAAAGGCCGAAGGCGGCGAAGCCCCGCAGGGCAGTAGCGCCAAGGGCCTCTAAAAAGCGCGGAGAGGCGACGAGGCCCGCGAAGGTCGCGAGTACGCGCTCGGGCGGAGGCAGTATCATGTCTATGCCTACCGCGAGAGAGCCCAACTTCCACAGCGTGATGAGCAGCGCCGCGGAAAAAGCCAGGTCGGCGCCGCGCGGCGGCGCCCGCCGCTCTTTAGAGTCCAAGGTCCGCGTAGAAGGCCCCGTCGGGCAGCTTGCCGCCAATGGATGCCGGACTTGCCTCGAGGAAGATGCGCAACAGCGCCTCGACGGAGGCGCGTGCGCCCGGAGCGCCTTCAAAGGTGAAATTGGCCTTAGGCACCGCGGCGGCGGCTATGGGCGCCTTTAGGCCGAAATCGAATTTCTCGACGAGGATTCCCGCCGCCGCCGGATCGGCAATAACGCCTTCTATGGAAGCCTTGTAGGCTAAGAGCAGGGCCTTCGCGCCCGCGGGCTTCTCGCTTACGAGGCTGGAGCGCAGCACGAACACGGTCATGGGGTAATCGGCCTGCCCCGTGGCCGCGGTCCAGAGCTCCGTAAGCGGGAACGCCTCGCGGAGGGCGGCATTGGCCTTCATAGCCACGGTGGCGAAGGGCTCGGGCAGGACCGCCACGGTTATTTTCCCCGAGGCCAGGCTAGCCGCCATTTCGGGATAAGGCAGGTTAAAGGAGAGGCGCAGATCCTTGTCCGGGTCCATGCCCGCGTGCTTAAGGACCGTTCGCATAAGGAATTCCGGCGTGGCGCCCTGCCCGGCCACGTGCAGCTCGCGGCCCTTCAAATCGGCGAGCGAACGAAGGGCAGGGTCGGCGGAGAGTATCTTTACCATGCCGTTGCCCACGAGCGCGGCCATGCGGTAGGGCAGGCCGGCGTTGTAGAGCTTGGCGGCCATATTCACCGGTAAGACCGCGCCGTCCAGCTCGCCCGATAGTAGCTTCGCCGCCGCGGAATCCGCCCCGGAAAGCGCCTCGAAGCGCGCGCTTAAGCGATCGGGCAAAGCGGGCTTGCTTTCAAAAAGGCCTATCATGCCCATGCCCGAGGGTCCCTTGAGGGCGCCTATGCGGAGCTCGAGGGGCTCCATAGGCGCCGCCTCGGGAGCCTCTTTCGCGCCGAACGCGAACAGCGCCGCGCTAGAATAAGCGGCTAGGGCCGCGATTATGCATACTCGCTTCATAAGTGTCCTTCCCCGCGCGCGGCCATGCGCGCGCCGCCCCTATAGTATCGCGCGCGCGCTCCGCTGGACAAGGCTAATTGGGGCCGAATGCGCATAATAAAATAAAAAATTATTTTATTATGCGCGCCTCCATGGTCTTTCCCTTCGCTGTTTTATTTCCTATAGTGGTAGTAATGCTATGCGATAACTGCGGCGCCGACAGCGAAACCTATCTCATACTCCAAGAGGGCCTCGAGCAAGAGCGGAGGCTCTGCAGGGACTGCGCCGCTCGGCTAGGCTATCTCGGCGCGGGCGCGGGAGGCCCCACTGGGCGGGAACTCTCCGGAAGCCCCATGCGCGCCCTGAATGAAACGGGGGCCGGCCTAGCCGACGAGGAAAAAAGCTGCCCGAATTGCGGCTTGAACGCCTCGTCCCTATCCCGCGACGGCAAGCTCGGCTGCGCTCTCTGCGTAACGGTATTCCGCCGCGAGTTGACCAGCCTTTGGCGCCGTAACGGACGCGCCCAGCCCTATGCGGGCAAGGCGCCCGGCTCGTCCTCGGGCTCAAGCGCCGCGCAACGCCTGCATGAGGCTCTCGCCAATGCCATACAGCAGGAGGATTTCGAGCGAGCCGCCACCCTGCGCGACCGGCTGCGCGAATTGGAAGCGGGGGAATGCCCATGATGCCCCGCAGCCCCGCGCTGGAGCCACTGGTCGACAGCCCGTATCCCGATTTTGACGTCGTGCTCTCCTCCGCGCTCCGCCTGGACCGAAACCTGGCCGCGCTTCGCTTTCCCTGGCTCGCCGGCGACGAGGAACTCATGGAGGCCCTCACCACGCTCTGCCGCGCGGCCCATGCGGCGGGCCTGTCCTGCTACGAAATAGAGGAATTGGGCCCGGAAGCCCGAAGCCTCCTGGCGGAGCGCGGCCTCCTGAGCAGGGCCTTCATCATCGATGAGGAAAAACATTTCGCGCTGAGCGCTGACCGGCGGCTCTGGGCCAGCTTTAATGACGGCTGCCATTGCTCCCTCTACGCGAACGCGCCCGGCCTTAAGCTTGAGCAAAGCTGGGAACTCCTGGCCAAGGCCGACGACGACATGGGCGCCGCGGCCGCCTGGGCCTTCGACCCCATCGCCGGCTATATACACAGCGACGCCGGCCGCTGCGGCAGCTGCCTCTCCGCATCGGTAAGCCTGCATCTTCCCGCCCTGTCCATGGCCGGCATACTTGACGCCGTGTTCCGCCGCGCCATGGAGGCAGGCTTCATCGTGGAAGGGTCCTACTCGTCCAAGGCCGCGAGCCAGGGCTCGCTCTACGGCCTTGCCTTGCCCGCCCCCTACCGCGAGCCGGAACGCGCCTCCCTCGAGCGATTGGCCAAGACGGCGCGGCTCATAGCCGAATACGAACGCAGGGCCCGCGCCGACATCATGGGGCGCAGCCCCTGGGATATGCTCGACCTGACGGGCAGGGCCTTAGGCCAGGCCCGCCACGCGCGCCTTGTATCCCGGGAAGAAAGCGCCGATATTATATCTGGTCTTCGTTTGGGCTTGAGCATGGGCCTGCTGGAAGGCATGAGCCTGGCCGCCGCGAGCGAGCTATGGATATCTTTGCGTATGGAAAAGGCCGGCGCGGGCTCCGGCGAGCCCGATTCTTCGGCGCGCGCCCGGCTGCTTCGGATGGCCGCGGCTTCAGTGCATATGGCTAAGGGGTATGGCGATGTTTAAGGGTCTGACAAAGCGCGCGCAGCGACTCCTCACCGTAAGCGCCCAGGAAGAGGCGCGGCGCTTCCATGCCGCGGAATTGAGCCCGGAGCACGTGCTGCTCGCGCTGGTGCGCGGCGCCGAAGGCACGGGGTACCGCCTCTTCGAATCGCTTAAGGTAGACATGGCGGAACTCAGGCTCGAGCTTGAGCGTTCCGCGGTGGGCAGGCGCGGAGGCTTCCTCCTGGGCGACGCCCCGCTCTCGCGCCGCCTTAAATCCATGCTCGAGACGGCCGCCGAGGAAGCCCGCCTCATGAATGGCGAATACATAGGCACCGAGCATCTGGTCGTAGCCGCGGCTCGCGAGAGCTCGTCGGTATTGGAGCAGTTCCTCTCGCGCTATGGCGTGTTTTACGAGCAGCTGCGCTCCACGCTCAAGCTGCTCGCCGCGGGCCAGGACGAGACCAAGCGCCGCGAG
>JBGSKZ010000126.1:0-9819 GCA_041741035.1 Treponematales bacterium | reverse complement strand
GCGCCAGGCCACGCGTCCGGACTCTGCCCCGCGGCTGCGCTCGGACCTGAGTCCCTGCCCTCGATGGCCGCGCGGGAAGCCGAATAGGGTCCCTTGCTCTTGAAGAGCTCATAGGCGGAGGCGGTCAGCGAAAGCGTGGAGCGCTCAGGATCGCGCGAGAGCTGGCCGGTGGCGAGGAGGCGCCTGGAAAGGGATAGCCAGGCGGCCCTGGGCAATTCCCTTCCTATGCCGAAGGTGGACAGTCCCTCGTGCCCGAAGCGCCGCACCTTCTCCGTGCTCTCGCCGAGCAGTATATCCGCCACGTGCGCCGCGCCGAAGCGCTCCCCGCTGCGCTTTACGCAGGAGAGCAGCTTCAAGGCAGGCACCGTATAGTCGGCCTGTTCGGGCGCTTCGCCGCGGCAATTATCGCAATGGCCGCAATCCGCCTCCGGGGGGCTTTCGCCGAAATGGCTCAAAATGAGCCTCCTCCGGCAGAGATCGCTCTCGGCGTAGGAGCGCATGGCGTCGAGGCGCGCCAAAGCCTGGCGCTTCTGCTCTGGCTCAAGCTCGTCGAAGAGCCGCGCCTGGCTTATAGCGTCGCCCGCGCTGTACAAGAGTATGCAGTCGGCGTCCAGTCCGTCCCGCCCGGCCCTGCCTATCTCCTGGTAGTAGTTCTCCACGCTTTTTGGCAGGTCGGCGTGTATGACGAAGCGCACGTCGGGCTTGTCTATGCCCATGCCGAAGGCTATCGTGGCCACGATGACGTCTATGTCGTCGCGGACGAAGGCTTCCTGGGTACGCGTACGGTGATCGGCAGCCATGCCCGCGTGATAGGGAGCGGCCCGTATGCCGGCCGCCGCGAGGGCCGCGGCGAGCGACTCCACTCGCTTGCGCGAGGAGCAGTACACGATGCCCGAGCTTCCTTTCCGAGCCCGCGCCAGGCTGAGCACCCGCGCCTTCGACTCGGCCTTGGGCTCCACGCTGATATGCAGGTTGGGCCGCTCGAAGCCCCCGAGCCACAGCTTCGGCTCGTGCAGGCCTAAGGATTGGGCTATGTCGGCGCGTACCCTGGCGGTGGCGGTGGCGCTTACGGCGAGCCATACGGCGCGCGGGAATCGCTGCCTGAGCGGGCTCAGGTTCCGGTAATCGGGCCTGAAGTCATGGCCCCATTCGGATACGCAGTGCGCCTCGTCCACGACTATGAGGGCGGGAGGGAACGCGGAAAGCAGGCCGGTGACCCTCTCGCCCGCGAGAGATTCGGGCGCGGCATAGAGCAGCTTGACCGAGCCCGAGCGCACCCGCGCCTCTATGGCGCGCCGCTCTTCAAGGCCCAGGCTACTATTGATGAACTCGGCCTCCACGCCCGCGGCCGTCAGCGCGGACACCTGGTCGTGCATGAGCGCTATGAGCGGCGATACGACGAGCGTAGGCCCGCTTAAAAGCAAGGCGGGAATCTGATAGCACAGGGATTTGCCGGCGCCTGTGGGCAGTATGGCCACGCAGTCCTTGCCGGCTAGGATATCCCCGATAATCTCGCGCTGCAGGGGCTTGAAGGAGCTGTAGCCGAATACTTCCTTAAGCACGGCCTCCGGGCTGCCCGGACTCACGAATCCGCCTCCGCGCTCGAAGCGGGCTGGACGGGCAGCACTACGCGTGGCCCGTCGAGGGAGGATAGTGCGGCGGCTCCGCAGAGCCCGCCTCGCCGCTCGAAGGCGAGCCGGGGGAATGGCCAGCCGCCGCTTCCCCTCGCGAACGCCTCGTGGCAAGGTCCATGGCCCTGGCGAGCTCGCTTATCGTGAAGGGCTTGTCTATGAGGGCCTGGGCGGCGTTTTCGTCAAAATGCCGCGGCGTATCCTCATCGTGGAAGCCGCTGGCCAGCACGAGGGGCAGGTCGGGGCGCATGGCGCGCATGCGCATGCCGGCCTCGTCGCCCCCGATTTCGCCCATGCGCATATCGAGTACCGCGGCATGCCAATCCTCGGGCCGCGCGTTAAAGATGCGCAGCGCTTCCGCGCCGGACAAGGCCGATACGACTTCGTAGCCAAGGGCCTCCAGCAGGGCCACCGCGGTTTCGCGCGCTATGGCGTCGTCGTCCGCGAGCAGCACGAGGCCGCTGCGCGCCCCGCTCAAAGCGCTGATCTGCTGATGCTCCGCCTCGCCCATGTACGCGGGGACAAACAGGGTCAATTCCGTGCCCGTGCCCAGCTCGCTCTCCACGTCTATGAACCCGCCGTGCTGACGCGTTATGGCCTGCACCATGGCCAGGCCCAGGCCGCTGGACGACTCGCCGGGCTTCGTCGTATAGAAGGGATCGAATATCCTGCTCATCGCCTGACGGGCTATGCCTACGCCCTGGTCGCCCACGGCGAGCCGCCAATAGAGCCGGTCCAGCGAGCCGGGATGGGAGGCGAGGAACGACCGATCCGGCAGGAAACTGGACAGCGAGAGGCGCAGCTCCCCTCCCCGATTCTGCCCGCGGGGCCTCATGCTCGTCATCGCGTGCTCGGCGTTTATCATGAGGTTGAGTATAAGCTGCTCGACCTGGCCCTGGTCGCCCTTTACCACCGCCGCGGGAAATTCTCCCGCCTCGCGTATATCCACGCTCTGGTCCAGGGAAGCTTTCGCGAACTCGACCATGCGCCGCAGCGCCTCGTCGAGGCTGAAAGGCACGGATTCAGGCGAGCGCTTGCGGGTAAGCGTAAGCAGGCGCTTGACCGAGGAGCTCGCGCGTTGGGCGGAGCGCTCGATGATATCGAGCTCGCGCGAAAGCTCGCGCGGGTCGGTACAGCTGCCGCTTTCGATCTCCTGCCGCATGAGCGAGAGGGCGCCGACGATGCCGGCGAGGGTATTATTGAAGTCGTGGGCTATGCCGCCGCTCAGGGTGCCTATGGCTTCTAGCTTCTGCGCATGGTCCAGGCTCCGTATGCGCTCGATGTTCTCGGCAACTTTGCGCTTTTCGTCGCTAATATCTCTGGCTATCGTGGCGAGTATGGTGCCGTCGGCCAGCGGTATGGGGAAGGAGTCGCTCTGAATGACGCGCCTCGCCCCGTCGCGCCGCTCTATCTCGGTCTCCACGATGCGCCGCGTCCATCCCACCTGCTTGCCCCGCAGCACGCTCTGCACCGCTTCCTGAATTTTCCGGGCTTTCCTGCTTTCGGGCGGCTCGACCGAGCTCCGTATATCCCAATAAAAGGCGCCAAGCGCCTCTCGGGCGCTTATGCCGGTTATCTGGGCCATGGGCTCGTTCCAGCGCATAATGCGGCCCTGCGTATCGCTTAAGACTATGCCGTCGAGCGAGCGGGCAAGGAACTCGTCCAGCAATAGCCCGGCGTCGGCGAGCCGGCGCTCGGTGCGCGCCCTGGCGTGCTCGGGCCGCAGGTCCACGGCCGTTATGACCGTGCCTTCCGTGCTGCTTCCGAGGCCGTGCGCCCTGAGGCTCACCGGTATGGCTTTGGGGCCGAAGGACAGGCGCTGCCCGCGGGCCTCGGTATCGCCGGACATGGTGGAGCGTACGCGTTCCAGGCTCTCGGCCCCTATGAAAGCGCCCAGCGCCATCGCGCGCGCCTCGCTCAGGGTAGGTACGCCCATGGCCTCCAGCGCGCTGGGGTTAGCCCATATGACCTTCTCGGCGTCATCGAGGTAAATCACGAAGCCCGCCATGCTCTCGAGCACGCGCAGGGCTTCCTTAGCCGGCAGTATGGACAGGAAGCCGAAGCGTTCCATGGATATGAGCATGCCTAAGGAGAGCAGCATGATCCAATGTATGGCCATATTCGGGAAGTCTATGCCTAATATAAGGAATATCGTATCGGTAATGAAGCCAAGGATGCCCGCCAGCAAATAGGACCAGCCCAAAAGCCGCAGGCGGCGGCGGGAACGTTTCGTACCCGCGCGGGAGGCGGCGGAAAACATGACGATTACCGAAGCCAGCACGATGCTAAAATAGTGGATAATAAAAAAGTAGTAGAGGGCGTTGCTGCGCACGGCAAGCATCCAGTAGCCCCCGCGAAACACCGGATCGGTCAGGACGCCGTTCGGTATGGTAAGCGAGAGGAAAATCGAAGGCAGATACAGAGCCGCGAAAAATAAATCCCGCCGCTTGGAATCGAGTATGGGCGCTCCGGCTACCCGCAGAGAAAAATGGAGTATGAGCGGGGGGAAAACGCACCAGGTCCAGGAGAAGGCCTTATACAGCTTCAGCGCGCCGTTCGGGTCGGGCTCGGTATACCAGAAGGACGAGCCGAGGGCCCAGAGGGCGAATACCACGTTAAATATGAGCGCTATGCGGTTAGCCTTAGCCTTTGGGTCGAGGGAATACACCTTCCACGCGCTCAGTATGAACAGCACGGCCACGACGAGCGAGAGGCGGGAGAGCACGACGGTGGCGAAACTGGGGATCATGGCATTCCTTAGGAAACGGTCGGCGCTAGCCTATTTAATTGTCCAAGCAAGGGGCGTCCCTGTCAATGCCGGACCGGCCGGCCGGCCGGCCTGGTCGGCGAAAAACGGAGGGGCCGCTAAGCCCCTCCGCGATGAAGGCTAGAGGGCATCAGCCCCTATAGCACAGTATGGGGCAGCGCGCCGCGGCCACCTCGTCGAGCCTTCCCACGGGGGTATGGTGGGGGGCGGCATGAAGCAGCTCCGGCCGCGTCCTGGCCTCTTCCGCTATGGCCAGCATGGCTTGGGCGAAGGCGTCCAGCGTTTCCTTGCTCTCGGTCTCGGTGGGCTCTATCATCAGAGCCTCGGGCACGATGAGAGGAAAATATATCGTAGGCGGATGGTAGCCGTAGTCTATGAGCCTCTTGGCTATATCCAGGGTGCGTATGCCCTCGGCCACGTCGCCCATGGCCACGAACTCGTGCATGCAACGGCGCGGATACTTTACCTTATAGGTCTTCTCAAGGAGCACCTTCAAATAATTGGCGTTTATAACCGCGTTTTCCGCCATGCGTCTTAAGCCGTCGCCGCCGAGCATGCGCAGGTAGGTGTAGGCGCGCACGAGCACCGCGAAGTTGCCGTAGAAGCTCTTGAGCCTGCCTATGCTCTTCTTGGGCATGGCCATGGCGTACTTGGCGCCCTGCATGGCCGCGATGGGGCCGGGCAGGTAATCGAGGAGCAGGGCGTTCGCGCCTACCATGCCCACGCCAGGGCCTCCGCCGCCGTGGGGCGTAGAGAAGGTCTTGTGTAGGTTGTAGTGCATGACGTCTATGCCAAGGTCCACGGGCCGCACTATGCCGGCTATCGCGTTCATGTTGGCGCCGTCGCCGTACACGAGGCCTCCGGCGTCATGGACTATCTTGGCAATGAGCTCGATATTGCGCTCGAAGAGGCCTAAGGTGCTCGGGTTGGTTATCATGATACCGGCCACGCTATCGTCGCAGGCGGCCTTAAGCGCGTCCAGGTCGACGCCGCCTTCGGCATTGCTCGGTATAGTAAGCACGTCGAAGCCCACCATGGTGCAGGTGGCGGGGTTCGTGCCGTGCGCCGAGTCGGGTATGAGCATCTTCTTGCGCCGGCCCTGGCCTATGTCGCGTAGGTAGTCGCGTATCATGAGCACGCCGGCGAGCTCGCCCTGGGCGCCCGCTGCGGGCTGCAGGCTGACGCCAGCGAAGCCGCCGGTGGCCGCGAGGCCTTCCTGCAGGCGGTACATGAGCTCTATGGAGCCCTGGCTGAACTCGTCGCCCACGAGGGGGTGGCTGTTCCTCCAGCCAGGCTGGCCGGCCGCTTGGTCGTTGGCCTTGGGGTTGTACTTCATGGTGCAGGAGCCCAGGGGATAGTACTGGGTATCTATGGAGAAATTCTTCTGGGACAGCCGCGTGAAATGGCGCACCACCGTAAGCTCGTCCAGCTCGGGCAGGTCCAGTTCGGCGCGCAGCAGGTCCGCGGGTAGGGCCGCGGCGGGCACGTCGCACTTGGGCAGGGCCACGCCCACCCTGCCAGGGCTCGATATCTCGTACGCGAGCGCTTCGGGCGTCAGGTTCATTTCGTCACCTCCGCCAGCGAGGACGCCAGCAGCTCAATCTGGGCCTTGGTATTCATTTCCGTGACGCATACGAGCAGTTCGTGAGTGCGCCCCGGATAGTAACGAGACAAGGGCAGGCCGGCCACCACGCAGCGCCTGGCCAGCTTGTCCGCTATCTCGGCTGCCGGCCTCGGCGTCTTCACCACGAATTCCTTGAAGAAAACGCCTGGCGCCACGGAGAAGCCGGGCTGCTTGGCTATGGCGGCGGCGGCGTAGTGCGCCTTGTTCCAGCAGAGCTCGGCCACGGCCTTGAGGCCCTGCTTGCCCAGCGCCTCGAGGTATATGGTGGCCATGAGCATGACTAAGCCCTGGTTCGAGCAGATATTGGATACGGCCTTTTCGCGGCGTATATGCTGCTCGCGGGCGGAGAGCGTGAGCACGAAGCCCCTGCGCCCCTCATGGTCGGCGGCCTGGCCCACGATGCGGCCGGGCATCTTGCGCACGAATTTCTGCGTGGCGCCCATCATGCCCAGGAAGGGCCCGCCGTAGTTCATGGCGTTGCCTAAGGCCTGCCCCTCGGCGGTAACGATATCTGCGCCCAGCTCGCCGGGGCTCTTGAAGAGGCCCAGCATGATGGGGTCGGTATGGACGATGAAGAGGGCTCCAGCCGCGTGCACCGCGTCGGCCACGCCGCTTAAATCGTATACGCGCCCCTCGAAATCGGGATACGAGGCGACGAAACAGCAGGTGGCGCTATCGGTCTTCGCGGCGGCGGCCTTGGGATCGCCCTCGTACTCGGCTATATCCACCTCGAAGGCGGTCAGGTAGGTCTTGAGCACGTCCTTGTATTCGGGGTGGAGGGCCGCCGGTATGAGTATGCGCTTCCGCTCCGCCCCGTGATTGAAGGCCATGAGCACGGCCTCGGCCAGCGCGGTGGCGCCGTCGTAATGGGAGGCGTTAACCGTGTCCACGCCGAAGAGCTTGGCGGCCATGGACTGGTACTCGAAGATGGCCTGGAGCGTTCCCTGGGACACCTCGGGCTGATAGGGGGTATAGGCCGACAAAAACTCGCCGCGCATGGCCAGGGCGGGCACCACCGACGGGATGAAGTGATTGTAGGCTCCCGCGCCGAGGAACCAGGCGCAGGTATTTGCGGCCACGTTCCTGCCGGCGAGGCTTTCGATTTCCCTTAGTACCTCGAGCTCGGATATGCCGTCGGGCAGGCCGAGCGCGGGGTAGCGTTTGGACGCGGGTATATCCAGGAAGAGCTCTTCCGAGGATTTTACGCCTATGGCGGCCAGCATGGCCGCGCGATCGGCGTCGCTATTGGCGATAAAGGGCACGGCTTACTCCTTGGCGGCTTCCGCCTCGTAGGCCTCGGGGCTTAAGAGACTATCCCATTCCGCGGCGTTGGCGGGGGTATATTTGATGATCCAGCCGCCGCCGAAGGGCTCGCGGTTCACTACGGCGGGGTCGGCTCCCAGGGCCTCGTTTACCGCCACGATGGTGCCGCCCATGGGCATGTACAGGTCGCTGGCGGCCTTTACTGACTCCACGACGCCGAAGGTGTCGCCCTTTTTGAAGCTCTTGCCCACGGCGGGAAGCTCCACGTACACGATGTCGCCGAGGGCGTGCTGGGCGTGGTCGGATATGCCGGTAACGATGGCGGCGCCGTCTTTGCGGGCCCATTCATGGCTGATGTTGTAACGGGCGTTCTTATCGATATTCATCTCTTCCTCCTGAGTTTGGTACGGGCTCTTAGCGGCGATACGCCGGTATATACAAGGGGCGCTTTACGGTCATGGCGTCCAGGCTCTTGCCCCGGACGACTATCTTCACGGCGAGGCCGCTCTTGCCGAAGGCGGGATCCACGAGGGCGTTGGCGGCGAATTTCTTTACCGTGGGGCAGTACATGCCCGCCACTATCGCGCCTATCTTCCTGCCCTCGGGGTCCTGCACCTCGTAGCCTTCGCGGGGCACGCCGCCCGAGGGCAGCTCTATGCCCACGAGCTTGCGCGTAAGGCCTTCGGCCTGCAGCTTCTCGAGCGCCGCCCTGCCTATGAAGTCCTTGTCGAAATCGCAGGCCCACTTGAAGCCGGCTTCCAGGGGGTAGATATCCTGGCTCAGCTCGTGGCCGTGAAGCGGCATGCCGGCCTCGAAGCGCAGGCTGTCGCGGGCGGCCAGGCCTATGGCCTGCGTCTCTATGCCGCGCTTTGCGCCTTCGGAGAGTAGTCCGGTCCAGAGCCTCTCGGCGTCGGCGGCCGGGAAGAAGAGCTCTACGCCGTCCTCGCCGGTATAGCCGGTGCGGCCCACGAGGCAGGGCACGCCCAGGATCTTGGCGCGGCCCGAGCTGAAGCGGGGATAGGCGGCTATGGAGCTGTCGGCCAGCAGATCCAGGAGCTCTATGGCCCGCGGTCCCTGCACGGCTATCATGTAGGTCTCGTCGGAATGGTCTATGAGCTGAGCGTCGGCGGGCTTATGCGCGTTGAACCAAGCCAAGTCCTCGAAGCGGTTGGACGCGTTCACGACTATCCACCAGGATCCGGGTATCTTATAGATGAACAGATCGTCGATAACGGTGCCGCGCTCGTTGAGCAAGAGCGAATAGCGCGCGTCACCGTCCTTCATATCGTCGACCTTGGCGCTTACCAGCCTCGATACGAAGGCGTCGGCGCCGGATCCCTTTACCTCGAATTGCCCCATGTGGTCAATGTCGAAAAGGCCCACCGAGCGGCGGGTAACGAGATGCTCCTCGACGGCTCCGAGGGGATAGGTTATGGGCATATCAAAGCCTGCGAACGGCGCCATTTTTGCGCCCGCGGCCACGTGCCAGTCATATAAGCGGGTACGATTCAAGGCGGAATCCTCCTTTTATCGGAATTGTAGCGTGTATTACTGCGCTGGGCAAGACTTAACATTCAAAACGTCGTTTTATTATTCGAACCAAAAAGCACGTATTTCAATAACTAATCGAGGTCGGGACGGCCCCTACCCTGCTTGATACCGGAGCGCTGCTTTTTGCCGGTCAGGCGCCGTTCCTTAGCTGCCCGGCTGGGCTTGGTGGCTATGCGCTTTTTGGGGAAACGCGCCGCCTTCACGATGAGATCGAGCATACGCGCCAGGGCTATGGCCTCGTTGGCCGCCCGGCTGCGCTCGCCGTCCGCCGTCAGGTAGAACCTGCCCTCGGCGTCCAGGCGCCCGGCCAGGAGTTCCATTGCGCGCGCGCGTTCGGCCTCCGAAAGGCCTTCCAACTGGCCCAGGTCCACCCGCAAGCGAACCTTGGTCTCCACCTTGTTGACGTTCTGGCCGCCGGGGCCGGAGGAACGGGCGTATTCGCGCTCCGCTTTGGCCGCTACCGAGGCGCGGAGACTTTCTATGCGCATTTAAAAAGAAGCCCGCGACAGCGGCTTGCCTATGTACACGCCCTCGCCGCCCAAGTATTCGCGCTTCTCCCCTTCTATGAGGAACTGCACGTCCTTTACCGTTGCGTAGCCCGTGGCGGTATAGACGATCTGCTTAAGCTGGCCCGCGTAGCCCTCTATGCCGTAGCGGTTTATCATGAAGGCCTCGTTGAAGTTCAGGTAGGCGGTTGAGCCGCGCACCTGGGCGGAGAGCAGCTTGGTACCCGTCGGAATAAGGCTGATCAGGTTCTGGCTCAGCTCGTCGGTGCTCGGCCCCTGCAGGAGGGCGTTCAGCGCGTCGGTCATGGGGCTGTCGCTGGCATCCACCGTACGCTTGACTTCCTGCCGCGTTATCGCGCCGTCGCCGTCGACGCGCACGAAATAGAGCGTGGCCACGCGGGTCCTGCTCACGAGCTCCACCGGGGCCGTGGACGGGACGCCGGGACCAGGCTGGCTGGCCTGGGGCTGGACAGCCTG
>JBGSKZ010000125.1:0-1025 GCA_041741035.1 Treponematales bacterium | reverse complement strand
CGGGAATGCGCATGAGGGGCAGGCCCCGGTGCAGGAACTCGAGGGATAAGAGGCCGGCCAGGCGGCCGTTGGCCTTGAGCTCTATATAGCCTGAATCGCTAAAGCGGCCCACTACGCTGGCTTCCACGTCCCTGCGGGCCGCCAGAGCCTTGAATTCGTCGATCTTATCGGGCGACACGGCCAGGCTCATGCGCTCCTGGCTCTCGGAAACGAGTATTTCCCAGGGCGAGAGTCCCGGGTACTTAAGCGGGCAGGCGTCCAGGTCGATGAGGATGCCTCCGGAAGCCTCG
Source organism: Treponematales bacterium (assembly GCA_041741035.1). GTDB lineage: Bacteria > Spirochaetota > Spirochaetia > Treponematales > UBA12059 > UBA5200. The sequence goes on along the minus strand of JBGSKZ010000125.1, from coordinate 735 downwards.
GCCATCTCGCCTAAGCTGGAAGAAAGCCCGCCGGCCCCGTTGTCGGTTATCGATTCATAGAGCCCCAGGTCTCGGGCCTCGAGCAGAAAGTCCGTCATGCGGCGCTGTATGATGGGGTCGCCTATCTGCACCGCGGACACGGGGCTGCTCTCGTCCAGGGCTAGGCTGGAGAAGGTGGCGCCGTGTATGCCGTCCTTGCCTATCCTGCCGCCCAGCATGACCGCGAGGGCTCCCGGCCTCGTCGCCTTTTCCCAGGAAGGCCGGCCGTTCACGAGCTCGGGCATGATGCCGCCGGTGCCGCAAAACACCAGGGGCTTGCCCAGGTAGCTTTCGTCGAAGGCGAAGGCGCCCGCGGCCACCGGTATGCCCGACTGGTTGCCGCCGTCCACTATGCCCCGGTGCACGCCTTCCAGCACGTCGCGCGGGTGTATGAGGCCGGCGGGCAGTTCGGCCTCGGGCGTGTCGGGATAGCCGAAGCAGAGCACGTTGGTATTGAAGATGGGCTTGGCGCCCATGCCCGTGCCAAGTATGTCGCGGTTCACGCCCACGATGCCGGTAATAGCCCCGCCGTAGGGGTCAAGGGCAGAGGGGCTGTTATGGGTCTCAGCCTTCACGCAGAGCACCGTGCCTTCGAAGAACTGCACCACGCCCGCGTTGTCCACGAATACAGAGCGCAGGAAGGGCTTACCCGGAGCGAGGTCCTCGGTGGTCTTGCGTATGTAGCTCTTGTAGAGC
>JBGSKZ010000124.1:0-2748 GCA_041741035.1 Treponematales bacterium | reverse complement strand
CGGCGCTAGCCTTGTATATATATCAAAAAACATATATTAATATGATATGATCACTAAGAATTCTGCTTTAGGGGCCTTGTCGCTAGTTTTCGTCCTCGCCGTGGCTATAGGCGGGTTTTTCTATCCGTACCTAGGCTTCGCCGTGGCCCTCGTCATGGCCCTGGCCATAGTAATGAGCCTGTTTAAGCCGCGGCTCTTTTGCGCCAAGGCCTGCCCTCGCGGCAGGGCCTTGGGCTTCGGGCTTAAAAAGCTGAGCCGAGGGAAGCCGCTTTCGCCTACGGCGCTGTCCGCCGGATCGCGGCGAGCGCTATGCGGCTTTATGATGCTCTGCGTAGGCGGCAATATATATAGGCTGTTCGGCTCCGCGGCTGCCCTGGGCAGCTTCTTTTGGGGCCTGTGCGTAGTGTCGCTGGGGGCGGGAGTCGTCGTAGGCCTTATATATAAACCCCGCGCCTGGTGCGTCGTGTGCCCCATGGGTACCCTGCAGGACACGATAGGCGCGCGCAGAAGCTAGGCGCTTGCGCCTATGCTATTTTTGAGTACACTGGCTGAACGCGGTTATGGGGCTTCGAGGGCCGCCGCGCGGAGGTTCCCATGTACGAAGCGGCCGCCATAGGCTTAGGCTCGCTCATTAGCATAATGCTCAGCATGAATTCCGGGCTTGAGCGCTCGCTTGGCCAGGTGCGCTCGCTGCTCATAATCCACGTAGTGGGCATGCTGCTCGTGTCCGCCATACTGGCGTTCCGCCGCGAGCGTCCCCTCCTTAAATCCGGCCTTCCATGGTTCTATTACGGCGCGGGCGCCATGGGCGTGCTGCTCACCTTTCTCAATAATTGGGCCATAGGTACGCTCGGCGTGACCATTACGCTGACTCTCGGCATACTAGGCCAGTTAAGCGCCTCGGCCTTGATAGACCAGTTCGGCCTGTTGGGCATGGTTAAGCGGCCTTTCAAGCCGGGTAAGCTGGCCGGGCTCGCCCTCGTGCTGGCGGGCGTCTTCGTCATGACCCTGGGGAAGGGAGCCTAGCGTGGTATACGTCTTCGCCGTGCTGGCGGGAGCCATGGTTATCCTCAACATGTCCATGAACGCGAGCCTGGCCGGAAAGCTGGGCGTGTTCCGGGGAACCTTCGTCAATTATCTCGTCGGCCTGTCGCTTATAAGCGCCGTGGCCCTCTTCACGGGAGCCTTTTTGCCCGAAGGCTGGGTCGTGCCCGCGCCGCAATTCCTGCTCGGCGGCGTGCTCGGGGTCGTTATCGTATCGGCTTCCAACGTCGTCATACCCAAGATACCGGTGGTTTACATAACGGCGCTGTTTTTCGTGGGGCAGATATTCGCCGGGCTTATATTGGATTTTATCCGCTTTGGCAGCGGCGATTGGGCGAAGCTCGCGGGAGCGGCCCTGGTACTGGGCGGCGTGCTGGTAAACGCGCTGCAGGACGCTAAAAAAGCATAGTAATTTCTTGACTTTCCCCTCTTTTCCAGGGCATCTTATGCCCGCGCGGCGCTATGGGGCCGCATGCGCGCGGGAATAGCTCAGTGGTAGAGCGCCACCTTGCCAAGGTGGATGTCGCGGGTCCGACTCCCGTTTCCCGCTTTTTTTTGGGAAAAACCTCTTCGCCCGGCGGGAAAGCCCGCCGACGAGGCTCGGCGTCCGTATTCCCCTACGATCTTTCTCGTAGTGCGCCCGCGCTCTGTTGCCTTAAAAAAGCGCGCCGGTTATGGTTCGGTCATGAAGATAACCATACGGCCGGAAACGATCCGCGATTTCAACGGCATAGCCCGCCTCACCGAAGAGGCGTTCGAAATCAACTTCTTGAACGATAACAAGACGGCCACCCACATTGGCGAGATAGCGCTGGTCGATCAATTGCGGCACGGGGAGTTTCACGACCCGGAGCTCGCCCTAGTGGCCGAGGCCGACAGAGAGCTGGCCGGCCATGTCATGTTCACCCCTTACCGCGTGCGCCTGTACGGAACGAGCCTGCTGCCCGCCTGCCTGTCCATACTGTCGGTGGCTCCGCGCTTCCAGCGCTCGGGCGTAGGCTCGGCCTTGGTGCGCGAAGGCTTACGGCGAGTCCGGGTCAAGGGGCACCCGTTCAGCTATCTGTATGGCCACGATAGCTACTACCCGAAATTCGGCTACCGCACCCATATGTTCGGCACGGCCGGCGTTACGCTGGCCGCCCGCGATTTTACGGCGAAGGCCTGCGAGGAGCGGGCGATCGAGGCGCACATGCTGCCCGCGCTCAGGGCCATGCACGAACGCTGCTTTGAAGGCGTTTCGCTGGCCCTTGAGCCCTCAAGCCAAATGATGGAATGGAAGAGCTGGACGCCCTTCGTAGCCAGTTCGGCCCTGTACGAGGGGCCGCGGCTCTTCGCCTATGTGCGCTACGCGAGAGAAGGCGGGTCGATATCGGCTAAGCGGGTCCTCGCCGCCAACGCCGCGGATCTTTCCCTGGCCGCGGGGCACCTATTCAGCCTGGCGCCTGAGGCGGATAGCCTGTCCCTGCCGCTCCATCCCGCCTCTCCCGTCCTTGAAGGGCTCCCTTTCACGCCGAGCCTTGAGGCCTGGTCAGCGGGCATGCTGCTCGTTTTGGACGAAGCCTGTCCCGAGATTCAGCGTTACTGTCAGGATATCCAGGCCGATACGAAGAAGCTGGGCATGATTACCTGGCCGATTTTCTTCGATTGGCAATAAAGCGCTCGCATGAGGCGCGGGCGGCGCCGGCTGCTCAGGGGCCCCGCGGG
>JBGSKZ010000123.1:0-1148 GCA_041741035.1 Treponematales bacterium | reverse complement strand
GCTGCCTGTTGATGGCCCGGTTGTAGCCCAGCTCAGGCGGGCCTTCCCGCCAGGATCGCGAGCCTACGAGCGAATGGAAGTAGAGGGCTGGCACGCCGTCCATGGCGCAGGCTACGGCGTAGCTGGCCAGGAGAGCCAAGGCGCGCTCCTCGTCGTCCGCGCCTACGGTCGCTACGGCGTCCGCCCAGGAGATGTTCAGCTCATAGGGAACGGGGCCGGCGGGCGTAGACTTGTAGGATATGAGCCCGCCGCGGGCCTCCACCCCGCGCAGCACGGGGGAGTAGTCGTCTACCAGGCCCTGGGCTGGGGTGACGCCTATGCCGTCGTGGCTGGCCAGAAAATTAAGCAGGGTTCCGCCGGCGGGAACGCTTAGGCCCTGAGCCCAGCGCGCAAGTGCGCCAGCGTCTTGTGTTATGAAGGCATGGAGCACGAGGGGCGGCAGGCTGAAGTTATACACCATATGCGCCTCGTCGCCCCGCCCGAAATACGACATGTTCTGGCCATGGGGCACGTTGGTCTCCGTAAGCAGGGCCAGGTCGAGGCCGAGAAACTCGGCTACGGCCCGGAACAGCTTCACGGCGGCATGCGTCTGCGGCTGGTGCACGCAGCTCGTCCCGTCCTCTTTCCATAGATAGGCTATGGCGTCGAGCCGCACCATGCGCGCGCCTTGTTCCGCGTAAAAAAGCAGTATGTCCACGAATTCCGCCAGGACGGCCGGTTCGGAGAAGTCCAGGTCGACCTGGTCGGCGCTGAAAGTGGTCCACAGGCCTAGCGTCCTGCCATCGTCCGTGGCCTTGGGCGTTATAAGGGGATGCGTGCGCGGCCGCGTTACCCCGCTCGCGTCGTACGCGAGGGGTCGGGTGATGAAGAAGCGGTCATAGGGCTCTTCTCTCGCCAGGAAGGCCTTGAACCAGGCACCTTGGGCGCTCGCGTGGTTGAGTACCAGGTCGAATACAAGCTTGCGCCCCCGCCCAAGCGCCCGCAGCTCCTCCCAGCCGCCCAAGGCCGGGTCCACGGCCCGGTAATCCTTTACCGAGAAGCCGTCGTCGGAGGAATAGGGACAGAACGGCAGAATATGGAGGAAGCTGAAGAGCCCCGGCGTATGCCTGTCAAGGAAAGCGGCGAGCCTGGAAAGCCCGCCGCCCGCG
>JBGSKZ010000122.1:0-4399 GCA_041741035.1 Treponematales bacterium | reverse complement strand
CCTGCTCGGGCGCGCCGCCGAGGCTCAAGAGGCGGAGGACAGGGCGCAAGCCCTGCTCGCGCGGGCCGAACAGCACCGCGCGGGCCTTGAACGGAAGCTCAGGGCTAAGAAGCTATCGCGCGGAGCCATAGCCTTGGCCCTGGATTTCCTTGAGGAGCGCGGCTTACTAAGCGACCAGCGCTATGCGCAGACCTGGATACGGCAGCGCATGCGCCGGCATGCCGAGGGTCCGCTCAGCGTAAAGGCGGCGCTCGCCGTCAAAGGCCTACAGCGCGAAGCGCTCGCCTTGGCCATAGCCGCGGAATTCGCCGAGAATCAGCGTAGGGAGCTACTGGGGCACGCTCGCGAGCTCCTTGGCGGCCTTGACGGCGACGAATTGCGCAGGGCGCTGAAGGGCCTCGGGTGGAAAAGCGCTGAAATAGCTGATCTTTTCGAGCAATCGTAGCCTGCGCCTACGCCCCTGCGTAGTCCTATCTTGACATTCTTTCACTTTTACTAGAAAATCAACGCAAATCATACTGTCTGGGGGCGTCAATATGGATGACGACATCCTTACTATAGAAGAAGTCGCCAAATATCTTCGGGTATCCGAGCGTACCGTGTACGACTGGGCCCAGAAGGGCGAAATACCCGCCGGCAAAATCGGCACGGTATGGCGCTTCAAGAAATCCGAGATAGAGCGCTGGGTAAACGAGCGCCTGTCTTCGAATAAGCCCGTCGCCTCTATCCACCCGGTGCGCATGCGCAACGTGCTGTCGCCCGACCGCGTCGTCTTCCTGGACTACTCGCGCAAGCGCGACGCCCTCGTGGCCCTATCCGAGCGCCTGGCCGCCGCGCCCCAGATCAAGAGCAAGCAGGAAATCGTATCGGAGATACTCCGCCGCGAGGACCTTATGAGCACGGCCATAGGCCGCGGCATAGCCATACCGCACGTGCGCCTGTCCAGCGTCACCGACCTCGTGGTGGCCGTGGGCGTGAGCAAGTGCGACATACAGGACTTCAACGCCTTCGACGACCAGCCCGTACGCCTCCTCTTCATGATAGCGGCGGCCTACAATCAGCACGCCTACTATCTGCAGACCCTGTCCTATTTCAGCGCCAAGCTCAAGAACAACGAGCTGCGCGAGGGCATACTGTCCGCCGCCGATCCCGCGGCCGTATACGAGCTCCTGATAAAGCAGGACGAGGACTGATAAAGCGCCAGCGATCTTTTGGAGGCTCCCCAAGCGGGGAGCCTTTTTTTGCCCGAAAGCCAGCCCGCCCCGGAAGCGGTCTTTATTGTCAGGAGCCCTTCCTTCGTGCTAGTATCCTCCCTCGATCCTAGCCAGCAAAGAACGAGGTACCCTATCCGTGTTCCTAAAAAGCCTCGAGGTATTCGGTTTTAAGAGTTTCGCCGACCGCACCAAGATAGACTTTTCCGAGGGTATATCCGCCCTGCTCGGGCCCAACGGCTGCGGCAAGTCCAATGTCGTGGACGCCATCAAATGGGTGGTGGGCGAGCAGTCGGCCCGCTCCCTGCGCGCCGAGTCCATGGAAGACATCATCTTTAACGGCACCGAGAGCCGCAAGGCCCTCAATATCGCCGAGGTTACCCTTACCATTTCCAATGAGCGCGGCGTGCTCCAGCTGGACATGCCCGAGATAGCCATAAAGCGCCGCCTCTACCGCTCCGGCGAGAGCGAGTACTATATAAACGGCCAGCTGGCCAAGCTCAAGGAGCTGCGCGAGCTCTTCTGGGACACGGGCATAGGCAAGAGCGCCTATTCCGTCATGGAGCAGGGCCGCATAGACCAGATACTGTCCAGCAAGCCCGAGGAGCGGCGCTACCTCTTTGAGGAGGCGGCGGGCATAACCAAGCACAAGGTACGCTCCCGCGAGGCCGAGCTTAAGCTTGAGCGCACCGAGGAGAATATGCGTCAGGTGGACGGCATACTCGGCGAGGTGAAGCGCAGCTACGACACGCTTAAAGTCCAAGCCGAGAAGACCCTGTCCTACCGGGCGCTCCGCGACGAGGTGTTCAACGCGGAGCTGGACCTGCACCTGATCAAGCTGCGCGGCTTTGTGAACGAGAAGGAGCGGCGGGACGGAGACATAGCCACCAAGACCGTGGAGCGCGACGCGGTAAAGCGGCAGATAGACGACATCAATATGTCGCTCGAGGAGAACCTCGACATAGTCAACAGCATGGAGGCCAAGCTCGTCGACGTTCAGAAGACCGTGTATGGCTTGGCCGTGGAGCGCGTAGGCAAGGAGAAGGAGCGCAAGCTCCTTTCGGAGCGCGTCAGCGAGTCCCGCGCCAAGATCGACCAGTCCAAGCTTAAGCTCAAGGCGCTGGCCGAGAAGCTCGAGTCGCTGCGCGAGGACGAGGACGAGAAGCAGGAGATACTGCGCGGCCATAAGGGGCGCATAGCCGAGATAGAGAAGAATATCCAAGGCTTCGAGGGCTCGATACGGTCGGCGGAAGAGCGGGTACAGGCTAACGAGGCGGGCATAGCCGGGGCGGAGCGGGATATACTCGACTTCGAGGGCGAGCTCTTAAGCGCGCAGGCCCAGCTCGACGCCATCACCGACGATATCGTGCGCGAGCTGGACGCGCGCCTTAAGGAAAGCGGCTACTCCGCCGCCGAGCGCAAGGCGGCGGAGGAGGCCATAGACGCCCTCATCGCGGGCATAATAGCGCGCTTGTCGGGCAAGGCGGCCATTTTGGACGACCTCGCCACGATTAAGGACTACAGCTCGCCCCAGGCCCGCGCCTTGCTCGAAAGCGCCCGGAGCGCATTGGCCGAGGCCGCCGAGCGCGCCAAGGAGCTTAAGGAGCGCTACGAGAGCTACAGGCGGACTACGCCGAGCTTCATAGACGAATTCCTTTCTCCTGAAGGCATCATAACCAAGAAACGGGCCCTGGACGCGGCGATGAACGCCATAAAAGACGGCGTGGCCGGCCGGCGCGAGCGCATAGCGGCCCTGCGCGAGGAGAACCGCGAGCTGGCCCTGCGCATAGACGAGTACCGCCACACCCTCGAGGAGCTTCGCGGCAACCGCATACGCATGCAGACCCAGGTGCAGGCGGCCGAGGAATCGCTCATGCTCATACGCAGGGAGCTCGCCAGCCAGGAAGGTTATTACCGCGAGCTCGATAGCGAAGTCGCCCTGGACGAGAAGCGGCTGGCCGAGGCTCAGGAAGACCTGTCCTCTATCGACGAGGATATAGCCGACATCGAGAAGAAGGGCAGGGAGCTTACCGCCGAGCTCGAGCGCCTGGAGAAAGACATAGCCATAAAGAACTCGGACTTAGGCAAGCGCCAGGAAGAGCTGCGCAAGAAGATGGACAGGCTCGGCTCGTTCCAGAACGAGCTTGAGCGCCTGCATCTGGGCCTGGCGCAGACCGAGACCGAGATACGCAATATCAAGGAGAACTTCAAGGAGCAGTACGGCCGCGACCTTGTGGAATTCGAGGAGCGCATGTACGAGATTCGCGACGCGGTGGCCGAGCTCCGCGACCGCCTGTCTGAGCGCAAGATGAAGCTAAAGGACTTAGGATCGGTGAACCTCATGGCGCCCGAGGAATTCGTCGAGGTCAAGGAGCGCTATGAGTTCCTGTCGGGCCAGATAGACGACCTTACCAAGGCCCGCGACGACCTGCGGCGCATAACCCAGGAGATACGCGACGAGAGCGCCCAGATGTTCCTGGATACCTATAACCGGGTAAAAAAGAACTTCCATAACATGTTCCGCCGCCTCTTCGGCGGCGGCCGCGGCGAGCTTCGCCTCGTCGATCCCGACCATGTGCTCGAATCGGGCATAGAGATCTACGCGCAGCCGCCGGGGAAGAAGCTGGAGAATATTTCGCTCTTATCTGGCGGCGAGAAAAGCCTTACCGCCATAGGCCTGCTCTTCGCCACCTATATGGTGCGCCCCTCTCCCTTCTGCTTCCTCGACGAGATAGACGCGGCCTTGGACGAGCAGAACGTCATACGCTTCGTCAATCTCTTGCGGGAGTTCGGCAAAAGCAGCCAGTTCATCGTCATTACCCACAACAAGAAAACCGTTACCGGGGCTGACGCCCTGCTCGGCGTGACCATGGAAGAATCGGGCATAACCAAGGTCATATCGGTGCGGCTCGAGCGCTCCGACGGCCAGGAAGTGCGCGCGCCCGAGCCGGTAGGCTTCTTCGACGAAGAGGAAGTCGAGTACGAACAGGGCAGGGAACTGCCCAGCGAGGAAGAGCTGCAGGGCAGGAAGAGCGCCGCGAAACGGGCTCTCGCCGCGGCCAACGCCTCCGCCGATGCCGCTATCGCGTCGGGCTCGGGAGCGGCTGAACCCGGCGGGGATCAGCCGGATGCCGCCTCCGATGACGGCGATCCGGACGCTCCGGAGAATGCCTAGCCATGCAGCTGCC
>JBGSKZ010000121.1:0-13484 GCA_041741035.1 Treponematales bacterium | reverse complement strand
ATACAAAAACACTATGAGCAGAGCATACCGCTGATCATAGAGAACTGCTTCGTATCGCTCCTGGCCTCAGGCAGCGCCGGGAGCAAGGACGATATAGAGCAGCTGCGCGGCTACGGCGTATCCCTGGACGAAAGCCCCTACGTGGTGGCCTTCGCCGTGGCGGAACGCAATCCCGAGAGCTGGGGCATCATAGAATTCGAGAAGCTTAAGCTCTCCGTGCGCACCAGGCTCAGCGCCCTCCTCGACCAGGAGGCCTTGGAATACTACTGCTTCCTGTTTCACGAGGGCATAGCCTTCGTGGTCAAGGAAAAAGGCGGCGACTTCGCCCGGGCCATCGACGCCCTCCTTACCCGCATGGCCCGCAGCATCGAGCAGTTCATGGCCGTGCGGGTGAGTATAGGGGTAAGCGCTGCGCATAAGGATTTCAGGCAACTGGCCAAAGCGTACGAAGAGGCGGCCAGCGCCCTGTCCTCGGGGCGCTTTGGCGCACTGAGCCCCGTAAGCCATTTCGGCCAGGCGGGCGAGCGGGAGCCGGGGCTGCTGAGGCTGCCCGAGGGCGACGCCAAAAACCTTGAGCACCAGCTGCGCTACGGCAGCGACGAGGCCTTGGGCGCCTGCATAGACGGGCTCAAGGCGGACGCCCTGCGCGAGGCCCGTAAGGCCGGCAGCCTGAACGCGTACGCGGTTAGCCTCGCGGGGCTCCTGGCCAACTACGCGGCTTCGCTGGGGCTGGATATAGACGAGCTTACCGGCGGCGACCTCCTTGCCAGCCTCACGAGGATGCGCAGCTTAGAGCAGCTCTTCGCCTGGCTATCCTCCGTTTCCGCCGCCATCCGGCAGAAGGGAGCCGCGGCCAAGCTGGGCAATTCGCAGCGCGTCCTGGAGCGGGCCGGCGCCTTGATCTATAAGCGCTACGCGGACGAAGGGCTTACCCTGGACGTCCTCTGCGAGGAACTGGCCATAAGCCCCTCCTACCTAAGCCAGCTATTCAGGAAATTCCGCGACAGCAGCTTCGTCAAAGAGCTCACCGGGGTGCGCATGGAGCGCGCCATGGAACTCCTGTCCACCACCGGCGACCGCATCGTCGACATAGCCACGCAATGCGGCTACAAGGACGTATACTACTTCAGCCACAGCTTCAAGAAATGGACCGGCTCGTCGCCGAAAAAATACCGTGAAGACCAAGCTTGAGCGGCCCCTTTCCATAGGCTTCAGCATTTTCCTCGCCATACTGGCCGTGGCCGCCGTCATGGTCGTGCTCAGCTCGCTCGTGTCGCTGGCCGTGTTCGCCGGCACGCTCGAGGATTTCGTGGAAAGCCAGTCGAGCGAGATTAACAAGCAAATCGTTATGAATTACGAGGGCTACATAAACAGCGTTATCGAGACCGCCAACTATATACAGTTCGCCTCGTTCAACCTGGACCTTAAGCGGGACGCCGGGGAGCTCGAGGGCATTTACCGCTCCAACGCGGACATAAAGGCGGACGTCGTATCGGTTTACCTGTTCGACGCGAGAGGTCGGCGGCTCATAGGGCCGTCCATGGATTTTATTATAGGCAATGCCGTGTCCCAAAAAACCTGGTTCAGCTCGGCCCTGGAGCTGACGGAGGTATTCCATTTCAACGCGGAGCCGCAGACCAGCATCGCGGAAAGCCGCGACGAGAAGGTCATAGCGGTAAGCAAGGCCGTGGAGTACGTGAACGGCGGGATTACCGCTGAAGGCGTGCTCCTCATCGAGCTCAACCAGCTGGCGATCAGCGACCTGGCGCGCAAGTCGAACCTGGGGCGGGGCGGGCATCTGCTCATACTCGACGACGGGGGCACCCTGCTCTACAGCTCGGAGGCCGAGCCGCGCGTGATGACGGGCTACAGCCACGCCCTCGCCGCCGACATGTACTTGGGCAGCAAGCGGGCGACCATAGGCGGCATCGATATGGCGCTCAACGTGAATACCCTCGTCCATACGCGCTGGCGCATCGTTACGGCCAATAACGTCAACGAGATCAACGCGTCGCGCGCTAGGCTCCTCGGCATATCGGCCCTCATCCTGATCATATCGATAGCGGTGAGCGTAGCGGCCGCCGGCTACGTGTCCCTGCGCATATCGCGCCCCATCAACAGGCTCAAGGAAACCATGCTCCGCATTGAGGGCGGCGACCTCGACGCGCCCATCGACCTGTCCGGACAGCGGGAGATAGCCCTCCTTTCGCACTCCTTCACGAGCATGGTGGCCAGGATACGCCAGCTTATGGCCAGCCTCGTAGACGAGCAGAAGGAGAAGCGCAAGACCGAGCTCCGAGCGCTGCAGAACCAGATCAACCCCCACTTCCTCTACAATACCCTGGACTCTATCGTATGGCTCGCCGAGCACCAGCGCAGCAAGGACGTCATTACCACAGTCGTATCCCTGGCCCGCTTCTTCCGCATCAGCATATCCAAGGGGCAGACCTTCATTCCCATAGAGGACGAGATAGCGCACGTGGAAAACTACCTTACCATCCAGAGCATACGCTACGTCGACCGCTTTAAGCACTCGGTAAGCCTGCAGCCGGGCATGCGCGGCATGAAGGTCATGAAGCTCATACTCCAACCCATCGTGGAGAATGCCATCTACCATGGCGTGGGCGACGAAGACGGCCACATAGCCATACGCGGGCGCGTGGAAGGCGGGCATATCGTGTTCGCCGTGACCAATACCGGCTACGGCATAAGCGAGGAAAAGATACGGGAGATGTACGCCATCATGGCCGGGGGCGGCGAGCCCGCCAGCGTGGGCATACGCAACGTGTACCAGCGCCTCAAGCTCTATTACGGCGACCGCGCCGACATACGCATAACGAGCGTGCCCGACGAGAGCACTACCGTCACGCTCTACATACCCATAGACCCTGGCCAGGAGACTTGATGCCATGAAACGATCCTCGATATTTACCCGGGGCCGAGCCCGCGCGCAGGCCTCCGGCGTGTCGCTTAGCCTGATCACCGGCCCGGCCCTAACCCTGGCCCTAGCCTTCGGCCTTTCCTTTAGCCTCCTAGCGCTCTCCTGCGCGCCGATGCAGCCACGGGTGGGCCTGCTCCTCTACAACCAGTCCGATCCCTATATAGAAGTCTTCGCCCGGCAGATACAGGAGGAGGCCGGCCCTTCGTTCCTTACCCTGCTTTTCGACGCGGGCAATTCCCAGCTAATCCAAAACGAGCAGATAGACGCGCTCCTGGCCAGGAAGCCCGCTCTCATTATGTTAAACCCCGTGGACAGGCTGGCCTCGCACGCGCTCATACGCAAGCTCAAAGACGAAAATATCCCCATAATCTTCTTTAACCGCGAGCCCTTGGCCAAAGACTTAGGCCTCTGGGAACGCTGTTACTACGTGGGCGCGCGGGCCGAGCAGTCGGGGCAGATGCAGGCGGAGCTGGTCATGGAGCTTTTCGGCGGAAAGCCAAAGGAGCTCAACGCCTACGACAGGAACGGCGACGGCGTCATACAGCTGGTCATCCTCAAAGGCGAGCAGGGGCACCAGGACGCGGAACTGCGCACGAAGGAGCTCCTGCGCAGTTTCGAAGCGCGCGGTTTCGCGCTGGAGCTGCTTGCCATAGAAGTGGCCAATTGGAAGCAGGAGGAAGCCTACGAAAAGATTGGGCCGCTGCTTAAGGCTCACCAGGGAAGGATAGAGCTGATCGCCTCCAACAACGACGCCATGGCGCTCGGCGCCATCATGCGCCTGCGGCAGCTGGATTATTTTAAGGACGATGACATGAACGGCAAGGTGGACCGCTTCGACCGGAGCTGGCTGCCCATAGTCGGCATAGACGGGCTACGGGAAGCGGAGGAATCCATAGGCGAAGGCTATCTGTACGGCACGGTCAAAAACGATTCCTTAAGCATGGCCAAGGCTATGGTCGAGCTCGCGTCCCGCCTCATCGCGGGGGAGGGGCCGGAATCCGGGGCCTACAGCCTGGAATCCGGCAAATATATATGGATAGATTACCAGCCCTACGTACGCTAAAAGGCCCGCTGTGCTCGATTAAGCAAAATCTCCGCCGAATTTTACATTGTTAGTCCATAGGCCGACGTTTAAGCTGTGAGGATGAGCGGCTCTATATCGGAGCCGCATTTCCCTCAAAGGAGACCTTATGAAACGTGGTATTGGAATGTTGGCGATCGCCATCCTCCTCACCCTCGTCGTGGCCTGCGCCCCCAAGGCCGAGTCCACCGCGGCCAAGCAAATAGTAATCGGCGCCAACATCTACACCTTCGCCGACAACTTCATGAACGGCGTTATGAAGCCCGAGCTCGAAAGCTACGCCGCCGGCAAGGGCGCCAAGATCGAGATCGTGGACTCCGAAGGCCAGCAGGCTAAGCTCAACGACCAGATTGACGTGTTCATCAGCAAGAAGGTCAGCGTACTGGCCATCAACCTGGTAGATCCCGCCGCCGCCAGTTCCGTCATCGCCAAGGCCAAGGCCGCGAACATCCCCCTCATCCTGTTCAACAAAGAGCCCACCGAGGCCGGCGCCATGGCCAGCTACGACAAGGTATGGTACGTAGGCACCAACTCCGCCGAGTCCGGCATAATCCAGGGCCAGATGATGGTAAACGACTGGAAAGCCAATCCCGCCTGGGACCTCAATAAGGACGGCGTGGTTCAGTACGTGCTGCTTAAGGGCGAGCCCGGGCACCCCGACGCCGAAGCCCGCACCAAGGAATCCGTAAAAGCCTTCGTAGACGCCGGCCTTAAGGTCGAGCAGCTCGCCCTCGAAGCCGATCCCAACTGGTCCACCCAGCACGGCAACGACAAGATGGCCGCCTGGCTTACCTCCAGCTTCGGCAAGAAGATCGAACTGGTCATCTGCAACAACGACGGCATGGCCTTCGGCGCCATCAACGCCCTCAAGGCAGCCGGCGTTAAGCTCCCCCTCTATGGCGTGGACGCCCTTGACCAGGCCCTTACCCACATAGCCGACGGCGAAATGAACGGCACCGTGCTCAACGACGGCGTCAACCAGAGCCGCGCCACCGTAGACCTGGCGATCAACGCCGCCATGGGCAAAGCCCCCACTGAAGGCACCGCCTGGAAGCTCGAGACCGATGGCACCAAGGCCGTGCGCGTAGCCTACCTCCCCGTTACCCCCGCCAACTACAAGGAATTCAGGAAATAATTCCTGCTATCAGGGTATACTGATTACACTGGCGTCCCCGGCCGCAATGCCGGGGACCCGGCTTCGCGGCCGGAAGCGCCATTGAAAACGCGGGCGGGGACCTCTCCGCCCGCGCCATCATTCCGTAGCAAGGGGTGCACCGTGCAAGAGTATCTCCTAAGCATTCGAGGCGTATGCAAATCCTTCTCGGGCGTGCAAGTGCTCAAGGACGTACAGCTCGACGTACGGCCCGGCAGCGTCCACAGCCTGATGGGCGAGAACGGCGCCGGCAAATCCACGCTCATGAAATGCCTCTTCGGCATCTACCGCCAGGACGCCGGCGAGTTCTTCCTTGAGGGCAAGCCCTTCAACTTTACCGATCCCAAGCACGCCCTCGAGAACGGCGTGTCCATGGTGCATCAGGAACTGAACCAAGTCGTGCAGCGATCCATATCCGACAATATCTGGCTTGGCAGGTATCCCTGCAAGGGCCCCTTCGTTGACGAGAAGAGGATGCGCTCAAAAACGCTGGACCTGTTCAAGCGTCTTAATATTCACCTCGACCCGGATACCCAACTGAGCCAGCTCTCCGTATCCCAGCGGCAGATGGTCGAGATAGCCAAGGCCATATCCTACGACGCCAAAATCATAGTCCTCGACGAGCCCACCTCGTCGCTTACCGAGCACGAGGTCGATCTCCTCTTCGAGATCATAGGAGTGCTCAAGGGGCAGGGCGTCGGAGTCATTTATATTTCCCATAAGATGGACGAGATCTTCAAGATATCCGACGACGTGACCGTGCTCCGCGACGGCCGCTATGTAGGCACCGATTCCGTGCAGAACTTGACCATAGAGAAGGTCGTCAACATGATGGTGGGCCGCGATCTCAAGGATCGCTTTCCGCCAAAGACCAACAAGCCGGGCGCCGTCCACCTCTCCGTCAAGGACTTAAGCACGAAATATCCCCCCTTCGTGCGCGACGTAAGCTTCGAGCTCCGCAGCGGGGAGATACTCGGCATAGCGGGGCTCGTAGGAGCCGGGCGCACCGAGCTCATCCAGTCCATCTTCGGGGTGCGTACCCTGGTTACGGGGGAGATAGGCATAGACGGCAAGGCCATACGCAACCGCAAGCCCACGGATTCCATAGCCCATGGCTTCGCCTACCTGACCGAGGAGCGGCGCGAAACCGGCATCTATCCCCTTGCCGATATCACCTTCAACTCGACCATAGCCAATATACGCGCGTACCGGAACAAGGCGGGCTTCCTGGTCAATAAGCGCATGGACGACGATGCCGACAAGCAGATAGCCGCCATGCGCATCAAGACGCCGAGCAAAAAAGAGCCTATACGGTCGCTGTCCGGCGGAAACCAGCAGAAGGTAATCATAGGGCGCTGGCTCCTCACGCAGCCGGACATACTCCTGCTCGACGAGCCTACGCGGGGCATAGACGTAGGCGCCAAGTACGAGATTTACCAGCTCATCATAAACTTGGCGGCCTCGGGGAAATCGGTTATCGTGATTTCCTCCGAGATGCCCGAACTCATAGGCATAACCAATAGGATTTTAGTCATGAGCAACGGCCGCATGGCGGGCATAGTCGATACGGAACGCACGAGCCAAGAGGAAATATTCCATCTGGCTACCAAATTTTTGAGCAACACGAGGGAGGCCGAGGTATGAGCAACGCCGCTGCACGGGTTCGCCAGCCCATTAGCGCTGAGAGGGTCAAGGATTTCCTCATCAAGAACGCCATCTACATAGTCATCCTGTCGATTATCCTTTTCATCATCATCAAGGAGCCGGCCTTCCTGTCGGTCAACGTATTCAGGAATATCCTGAGCCAGAGCGCCGTACGCCTTATCCTGGCCTTTGGCGTAGGCGCCATAATCATAACGCAGGGCACGGACCTCTCGCTCGGGCGCATGGTGGGCTTCGCCACGATCATAGCGGGTTCTCTCCTCCAGAGGGTCGAATACGCATCGCGTTTCTACACCGATCTCCAGCCCCTGCCCATATTCGTGCCCCTCCTGATAGCCTGCGCCGTCATGGCCTTCTTCAGCGCCATCAACGGCTGGATAGTGGCAAACTTCAAGATCCATCCCTTCCTGGCCACCCTCGGCATGAGCATCGCCCTCTACGGCATACTATCCATCTATTTCGCCTCGGGCGACGCGGGAGGGCAGCCCATAGGCGGCTTCGATACGCGCTATACGGAGTTCGTCATAGGCTCGACCCTGGGCATACCGAACCTCGTCATCTACGCGGCTATCATATCCGTTATCGTGTGGGTCATATGGAACAAGACCACCTTCGGCAAGAATATCTACGCCGTAGGCGGCAATCCTGAAGCGGCCAAGGTATCGGGCGTCAACGTAACCAAGACCATCATACTCGTGTACGTGATGGCCGGCGTGCTGTACGGCATAGGCGGCTTCCTCGAGGCGGCCCGCATAGGCAGCGCCAACAACGGCACCGGCACCGGCTACGAGCTCGACGCCATAGCCGCCTGCGTGGTCGGCGGCATATCGTTCTCCGGCGGCATAGGCAAAGTATCGGGAGCCATCACCGGCGTGCTCATGTTCCAGGTGATAAGCTACGGCATGACCTTCATAGGCCTGGACCAGAACCTCCAGTACATATTCAAAGGCATCATAATAGTCGCGGCCGTTGCGCTCGACGCCAAAAAATACATAAAGAAAACCTGATCGAGGCTCCCCCGCGGGAGCTCCGCGAGCATAGTTAAAAAGTTGGGATCGGGGCCGGCGGAACCGGAAGCGCCGCCGGCCTATGATCTAGCTAAGCCGGCCCTCATTCGTCTTTCAAAAATACTATACTGTCCGATTGTTCGGAGGCGCGGCCGGAAGAAGCCCCTGAACCCGCGCCTACGCCGGCGAGGTACGAGAATTCCCGCACGCGCTCAGGGTCTATCACGGCGGCTTTTTCGAAGCTGCTGCGCGCCCCGTTAAAATCCGACAGGGCGTTGTACGCGAGGGATACATTGACCAGTATCATCTGCGCCGAGAGTGAATTGCCCTTGCCCTGCGCATCCAAGGCCTTGCCGGCCGCCTGCCAGGAAGATAAGGCCTTCCGGAAATCCTTTTGCATATAGGCAAGGTTGCCTAGGTTCACCTGCGCTCCGGTAAACGCCGGATCTATGCGCAAGGCCCGGTTAAATGCGGCCTCCGCGTCCTTTACCCTGCCGTAGCGGGCGTATGCTATGCCGAGGGTATTCCAATCGCGCTTATCATTGCTCTTAGCGCTCATGCTGGCAAGCTCGGTAAGGGTAGCGTCGCCTAAGCGCGCGAGCTCCGGCTTCCAGGCCGCGCTCAGCTCTTCCCGGGCGCCGTACTGAAGGCCAAGGTCCGATTCGCGCAGCGCTACCGGGCGATACAGCCTCTGGGCATCGGCGGTGGCGTAAAAACCGCGCTTCGCCGCATCGCCGTCGTAAAGGCGCCATAATTCAGCGCCTCTCCTCCAGGCATCGACGAAGCCCTGCTTGCCCACCAGGGTTATTTCCACGGGAAGCCAGAGCTGATCGTTCACCACTATGGTCATAGACCGGTCGCTATGCAGGTCGCGGTAATCCCTCGCGGCCGCCTTGGTATTCACCGCGAGGTATATATGCCCGGGCACCGTGATGAAGCCGGTTTCTATGCCTATGGACTCGAGCAGGCTGGCGAAGAGCACGGTCAGGTCGTCGCAATCGCCCGTTCCCCGGGAAAGCGTGGCGCGGGCGAGGCTTACCGAATCCACCGCTATGGAGCCTGATTGCGCCCGTACGAAGGGGGAGCTGGGATCAGCCTGGTAAATAATGCCGAGCCTCCCCAGCGCCGCATAGAGCTGGGCGACGGTTTGCAGGGGGGCGTTGAGCTGAGGAAGCGTATCGGACTTCAGGCTGGTCCGCACATAGCTGGCATAATTGCGCAGGGCGGAGTCCGCCGGCGTTATGAAGGCTCCCACCTTGCGGTCGTCATCCCAGCTTATAGCCGTGCGGTCCAGGAGCTCGTAGGACACCGGGAAGCGCTGCTCGGCGGGTCTGCCCCGGGAACGGTATTTTATGATGAGCTCTCCCGCGAGCGGGGTAGTGCCTTCGGTGCGGAAAACCTCCTGGTTAAAGGCCGCCAAAATGCCGATTTCCACGGAGGCGTTAGGGGCGAGCGAGGGAAGGGTACTTACGGGAGTAGGCGCGTCCATGTAGCCGGGCTGGAAAAAAGACACTTCTATATCGCGAAGCTCCGCCCTCTCCTCGTTAAGGACGGTAACGGTGGCAAAGGGCTGCGTGGCGTAGAAGCTCTGCATAGCGGCGAATACCGGGGGTAATTTCCCCGACGCCAGCCTGAGCGCCCGTATGGCGGACGCGGGGGAGTCGGGGTCTTCGCCGAATCGCCAGGATACCGAGAAGCCAAGGCCGAAGGAGAATCCGTCGAACTCGTCCAAGGGGCCAAGGCTTTGGCCATACCTGAAACTTGGCCGAATATCCACGGCCATATTATAGAAAGGCACGAAGCCTATCCGCCCGCCGGCCTCCGCCACTATGCCGGGTGAGCCAACCGCCGCGCCGGGATTCAGGTTATTAAAAACCGTTTGGCTAAGCCCGCCCGCGGCCTCCACGCCCAGTTCGAAATTCCTGGTAAATCGCGTTGAGAGGGAGAGGCCCAAGGCCGCCCAGGCTTCGCTGTGGTCGAACTGCCCGCCGCCGGCGCTGCCCGTTTCAAGCCAGGTAGCGGAGCCCGCCCGCAAAAAAGGCTGAAGCGTGGGAACGGCCGGCAGGGGAACGCGGAATTCCGCCCCGAATTCCTGCACCTTAAAACCGGTGGCGAAGCCTGATAGCGCCTGCAAATTCCTGTACCCTGCGCCGACCGACAGCGGAAAGCGGTAGTACTGGTTCAAATCGGCGTCGGCCGACTGCGCCCAGGCGGTAAAACCGGTAGTAAAAATTAATATTACGGCGAAAGCGAAAAGGCCAAAATTCTTCAAAATGCTCGCGCGCATACCGGCCTCCTTCAAGGCACTAAGTCGATAACATAGAGTTTCGTCGCTCCGTCAAGGGCGTAGAGATAATCCCCGTACACGCAGAGGGCCACGGGCGAGAAGCCGGCCTGCGCAATGGCGCCCGTCTGCACGGGAGCGAGGGGATTGGTTACATCCCATATACCCAAACCCGCGGCGCCATAGGCGACGAAGGCGTAGCTGCCGCGCACGGCGACGTCATAAGCTCCATTGGCTATCGGCTGTTGCCATACGCGGGCCGTACCGCCTGAGCTCCACTGACGCGGAAGCGCCGCGTCGTATATCATGAGCCCGGCCGCGCTATCGGCCGCGAGCGCATAGTCTCCGTAAAGGGCCACGGCCGCGGTCCTGCCCGTGCCGCTGGGAGCGCCATAGCCGGCAAGGGCGGCGGGAAATTCCGGGTTGTTGATATCCAGGACCCGCACGCCGGAGCGTTCATTAGCCACGAACGCAAAGGGCTCTCGTAAGGCCAGGCCCCGCGCTTCCTGATCCGCGCTGGGGTTCGCTACCCCTGACGTGGACAGCGCCGCTATGATAGTGAGAGAGCTCTGATCGGCGCGGGACAGGTCGACGACGTTGAGCCAGGAGCCGGAGGTGGTCAACAGCGCGTAGTGGCCGCTCAATACGATATCCCAGGCCTGGCCGCCCTGCGTGCTCAGGTACCAGGGTTCCAATACGTTCGGGTTATCCGGGTTGGCAAGCGACCACTGCATGATGCCGGCCCGCTCGGAGGCCAAGTAGATTTTGTCGCCGGCGAAAGAGAAATCGTAGGGGGAGTACCACCCGATGTCCGTGCCCACGCGGGCCGGAAAGGCGGGGTTCGATAGGCTGTACGCGGAAGCGGTCCAATCTACCATGGCTTCGCCCGACCTTATCGCATACTCGGTCACATAGAGGCGGCCCCCGTAAGCGGCCAAGCGTCCTCCGGTGCGCACGTCCGTAAGCGTGCGCACCAATATCGCCGCGGAGGGGTCGTTCGCCCCGTATATACGGAAGGGATAATCCTGGCCCGTGGACACGTAGGCGTAGCCGCCGCCTATGGCCACGTGCTCGGTATTGCCCGGCACGCCGCGAACCATGGCCGTTCTCAAGGCTGAGGGCGCGGCAGCGTCGACCACCGCGTAGCCGTAAATATTCAAGGCCACGAAGAGGCGGCTTCCCGATACCGTGATGGCGTCCGTGCCCACCGAAGTACCGGCCGGGCTGATGGACGATAGCGTCGCGGGGCTGCTAAGGGTGGAGGTCTGCAGGGCTATTACTTCGCTACCGCTCGTCATGTATAAGACCGTAGAGCCCGACTCTCCAAATTCCAGATCCCGGCCCGAACCCAAGGCTGAAGTACGGCGCGTAAGGGTGGGCGCGGCGTCCGTGCCTCCGACGGTGTACAAGGCGGATGCGCTGTTTCCGGCCACCGCGACTATCCTGGTTCCCGAGCGGTTCTGAGCGGCTACGGCATAGTTCTGCCCGAGCGTAGCATAATCGTGGTCGGATATGCGCAGCTGCGGCGAAGCCTTATTCGTGGCGTCCAGTACCATGAAGCCTTTGTTGAAGCCCGCTACGAAGACCAGGTTCCCGAGCACCGCCACGTCCTCCGCCTGCACGCCGCTTGCCCAGGTACCGAGTATCTTTGAGCCGACCACGACCGGCGACTCCGGTATGGATATATCGACTATGACGAGGGCTGGAGCCAACGTGCCTCCATCGGAGGGATCCGGCATTACCGCGCCCAGGTAGGCGTAGTTGCCGTCTATGGCTATGGCCTTAGGCGAGCTTAGGTCGAGGAAACCCACTTGCCGCGGCAGGGCGGGATTGCGCGCATCCAGCACCCGCAGGCCGTCGTAGTAATCCGCGATGAATACGTAGCCGTCCTTATACGCGGAGCGGGTACTGAAGGTGACCGCGTCATAACTGGCAACCGGCGCGTCGAGCCTCGCCGAAACCACGTCCGCCGACGCTTCTACGTACTCGCTCCGTACCGTGCTGTAGGCCGTAGGCTGGACCGCGTAAAAAAAGCGGTTTCCGCCCGACGCGCTCGCGTCGAAATAGCTTGAGCCCGCTACGGGCCCCGATATATCGATCCAGGGACCCGATGTCGAGCTGGCGCGAAGTACCGTATAGGATGGAATAGAGGGGAACGCCCGCCAGCTGAGTTCTATGCCGTCGAAGCGGGGTTTGGCCCTGGGAAGGAGATGCAACTCGGAAAAAGGCACTGACCTGAGCACCGCCGAATAATTCTTCCGGCCGTCCGGCCCGTCTCCCTCTAAAAGAAAACTGTAGAGCGAGCCATTTTTAAGCTGGCTAACGGTGAAGGGAGAGCTTACGCCAGAGTAGGACGGCGAGCTTGCCGGATCGGGCGCCTTGCTCGATGGTTCAATATAGAGGGTATAGGAGGCGCTTCCCGGAACGGGATCCCAACTGAGCGTTACCTCGCGGCTGGCCTCCTCGGAAGCGAAACTGGGTATCTCGTTGCCGGGGAAAACGAGGGGAAGCCTATGCTCAGCCACGTTGCCGTTCCAGTCGGTGGCCTTAAGGAGCACGACTACGTTAACCCGGAGGTCGTTCGCTTCCTCGATAACGAAGCTGCCGTCTGCGGCAAGTGAGGCGGGCTTGGCCGCCGTATGCGAAATGATCTCGTAGCTCAAGGACACTACCCTGCCAGATCGGCCCGCTTCCGCCTGGTCGATAACGCGGCCCTCAATCACTATTAAGCGCGAATAGGGGGCATATTCGGTAGGATTATCTACCATGATGGTCGGCGCGCTTAGGTCCCGTACGCCAGTCACCATATCTTCGGTAATTGGATTCGGGCAGGCGCTCAAGAAAATAATGGAAACGGCGGCTATAAGAACGAACGGGAATGGGCCAGAACTGCGCATAGCTACCCCCTGGGCATAGCGCCCATAGGGAATATATTACTATTTTAGTATTTTACCAATATTCTAATCTATTCTAGGCTTCTATCGACCCAAGCCAGCGCCAGCGAACGTTTCCCCAGTACCGTAAGGCTCCGCGCGGCGGCGGCCCGTCCCCCCGCCATGCCGGCGCATACATGCAGCGGCAAGAGGTGCTCCTCGCGGGGGTGGCAGTAGCGGGCGTACGGCGCGCTTTCCCAGCCGGAGAGCTTCGCGATGCGGCGCTCGGGTGCTAGTCTCGGATCGCAGCAGCTATCCTCCAGCCAAGCCTGGAAACCCTCGTTGCGGGGGTCGCGGCCGGATGCGCCGAAAAACTCGCCCATATTATGAAACGAGAAGCCCGATCCCAGCACGAGCAGTTCCTCGCCCGCCAGGGACGCCAGGGCGGCGCCCAGGCGCAGGTGCAGGGCCGCGTCGAGCCCG
>JBGSKZ010000120.1:0-4830 GCA_041741035.1 Treponematales bacterium | reverse complement strand
CCTTCGCTCCGGCTCCCGCGGAGAGGCTGAGCGCCGCCGACGCGGAGCGCATACGCCTGCAGAGGGAGCTCGACCAGGCCATAGCCGAAGAAAACTATGAACTGGCGGCCGCCCTGCGCGACCGGCTCAAAGGGCTCGATTCAAAGGCTTAACGGAGCTTTCGCTGGCGATACTTTCATTGTACAATAGGCCTTCGCGTAGTATCATTGCCGCCGATACTGTAAGGAGCAATGTAATTATAAGCGTGGAGGCAGCCGCATGAGGGCTCTAGCACTATGCATATTCCTAGGCCTGACCTTGGTTATTCCCGCGCAGGGGCAGGAGCAGGCTCTCGATATACGCAGCCTCGATGCCTATGTGCGCCCCGGGTTTTCCCTTGAGTGGGTGTTCAGCGTGCCGCTCCCCGGAGATAGCGAGTGGATACGCCTGCCAAAGCCGCGCGGGCTCACGGAGCTCGATATGCGGTCGCTCGCGAAAGAGACCGGCGTGGCCTTATCCGGGGAAGCCATGCAACGCTTCTGCCTGCTCATGCCTTTTACCGTGGGCGACGGCCTCTATAACGCGTCCGGCGGCGTAGGCATATACCTCGAATCCATAGGGCAGAATTGGCAGGTATACCTCAACGGCTACCTCGTGCGCGACGAGACCTATTTTACCCGCGACGGGTCTATGCGGGCGGATCGCTCCGTCAAAGGCGCGCTCTTCCAGATAGACTCCCGCTGGCTTAGGCGCGGCAATAACGTGCTCGCCTTCATGGTGGCCGGGGATACGGGCTTGCAGGAGGCTGGGCTCTGGTCCAACGGCAACTATAAGATAGACTCCTATGAGCGATTGCTGAACCTGAAGGCCGAGACTCCCCGGCTCATGCTCATCGGCATCTACGCCTTCTTCGGCCTGTACCACGCTATCCTTTTCGCGCTGCGACCCAAGACCCGCGCCTACCTGTTCTATAGCGTGGCTACGCTCATACTCTCGGCTTTCCTGTTTGCCCGCACCTTCATAGTCCATGAGCTCATACTCGATACGCGCATCAGCAAGGGCATAGAGACGGCCGCGATGTTCTTGATCCTGCCGAGCTTCATGGGCTTTTTCGACGCCGTGCTCAAGCGCAAGCGATCGCTTTTCTCCCGCCTGTACGCCCTGGTAAGCATAGCGGCCGTCGTGGCGCAATTCTTCTTCGCGCGGGAGCTCATTACCCTGGTATGGAAACTGACCATAGCGCTTCCTATAGCCTTCATCGTGTATACCGATATCCTCGTTCCCATACGCAAGGCGGCGCGGCACTACCTGCTCCTGCAGAATTCCCGCTCTAGGCTCAAGGCGCTGTTCCGCGGGCTTGCCCGCACCGACGCCACCAAGCTGCTCGTCGGATCGCTCATCGTGGCGCTCGCCGTGCTCCTGGACGCGCTCGGCCTGTCGCCCGGCGGTACGATGTCCTTCCTTGAAGTGGGCTTCCTGCTGCTCGTGCTCGGTACCGCGGCGGTGCTCGCCAGCGAGTTCATCAAGGTATACCGCGACGCGGAGCGCTTTAAGCTCCATCTGGAGGCGCGGGTAGCCACGCGTTCCCACGAGCTGGAAGCCACGCTCGTGGAAGAGGAGTCCTTGAGCGTGAAGCTGTCCGATGCCAGCTCCCGCCTCCATGCCGTGTCCTCCGTGGCCCAGAAAGACCTTCGCATGGCCACCCAGGTGCAGCAGGGCTTTTTCCCCAAGAGCGCGCCTCGCACCGCCGCTTGGGATACGGCTTTTGTCTATATGCCGGCCGGCGGCATATCGGGCGATTTTTACGATTTCTACCTGCGCGGCGATCGGCTCGAGGGCTTGGTGGTAGGGGACGTATCCGGCCATGGCATAGCCTCGGGCCTGATAACGGTGCTTGCCCGCTCGCTCTTCCACAGGAATTTCTACGAACGCAGGCAGCGCAGCCTCGGCGCCGTGCTCGAGTCTATAAACGAGGAGCTCATACCCGAGCTTTCCGAAGTGGAAAACTACCTGACCGCCGCCTTCCTGCGGCTCGAGGATGACGGCAGGGTGGAGTACGCGAGCGCCGCGCATCCCGAATTGGCGTTTAAAGGCGCGGAAAAGCTTCGCGCCATGCTTTTGCGCCCCAAGGGCGGCGCCGAGTATAAGGGGCCGCCCCTGGGGCGCGAGGGCATCGAGGCGCCGTACAGCTCTATACGCTTTGGCTTGAGCCCGGGCGACGCCATACTCATTTATACCGATGGCTTCAATGAGAGCAAGAACGTCGATGGCGAGGAATTCGGCTTTGACGGCGTCCTGGAGAGCCTATCCTCGGCGCCCGAGGGCGATGCGGCCACGGTCCTCGACTACGTTATGCAGGAGTGGCGCTTCTTCGTGAGCGGCGCCAAGGTATCCGACGATATCACCGTGGTGCTGCTGAAAAAGACCTGAGAGCGCGGCTTTTAAAGCACGCGCAGGTCCAGGGCCCCCGAGAGCCTCTTCAGGGCTTCTATCCCCGCGAGGGAGTTCCCCCGCTCATCCAGGGCCGGCCCGTACACGCCTATGCCGAAGCGCTCGCGCACGGCGGCCATTATGCCGCCGCCTACGCCGCTTTTGGCCGGTATGCCCACGTCCACCGCGAACTCTCCCGAGCCGTCATACATGCCGCAGGTGACCATGAGGCTCTTTATGACCCGCGACGCGCGTGCCGAGAGCGCGCGTTGCCCGCCCACGGGATCTATGCCGTCCATGGCCAAGACGGCGCCCAGGCGGGCAAGCTCTACGGCGTTCATGGCCAGCGCACATTGCATGAAGTAACCGTCAAGGCTATCCTCCACCTCGCCCTCGATGAGCTTCAGTTCCTTGAGGAACCAGGCTATGGAACGGTTCCGGGCCGCGCTTTCCCGCTCCGAGCGGAACACGGCCTCATCCATGGCCAGCGCGGGGGCATGGACGAGGCGGCGCACGAAGGCCATGAAGCCCTCATTGCGCTCCATCGCGCCCCTTCCCGGCATAAGGCTGGACACGACGATGGCGCCGGCGTTTATAAAGGGATTGAAGGGCCTCCGCTTGGCGCTGGTTTCCAGGCGTATTATCGAATTGAAGGGGTCGCCGCTCGGCTCTTTCCCTACCCGCGAGAATACCGCGTCCTCGCCCTTCTCGCTCATGACATAGGCCAGGGCGAGCACCTTGGATATGCTCTGTATGGTAAAGCGGCGCTCCGCCTCGCCGCACTGCGTTACGGTCCCGTTCGCATCGCATAGGGCAAGGCCTAGGGCCTTGGGGTCGGCCCCGCTCAGGGCGGGACTGTAGTCCGCGGTCTTGCCCTGTTTAGCGCTCGGCAGGGCCTCGTCGCGCACGCGCTCGAGTATGGTTAGCATGGCGCGATTATAGCGCCGGAGGGGGACGCCGGGCAATCGAAGGACGCCGGGCAATCGAGGGCCGCATCAGCGGAGGCCGGCCTTAGGCTCAAAGGAGGGGCAGTGGCGGCCCGTGGCGGCGTATACTTCCTGGCTGGGCAGCGCCCTGCATATAATCTCGAATTGCCTGCAGCCGCGCGGAAAAGCGGGATCCCAGGTTACGTAGAAGTGTATGCAGCGCAGGCAATTCGGCGCGCGCTCCGGCGTTTCTCCCATGCGCTCATAGTATGGCAGCCAGCCGGCCCTTCTCAAGTACGCCGCCGGGCCATACTAGCTCTAATGGGGATTTTTCCGTACATTATAACCATGAATTTATTGCAAAGCCTGCGGCGCCCGTTCCGCTATACGAACGGCAACGCCACCCTGATCCTCATAGGCGTGAACGTGCTCGTCTTCGCGCTCGGCTCCTTTGTGAGGGGTTTGGATGTTTACCTTGCCCTTATACCGGCAGCCGTCGTAGAAATGGGCTGGATTTGGCAGCCGTTTACCTACATGTTCGTCCACGCCAGCATGAGCCACCTTTTCTTCAACATGCTCGGCCTCTTCTTCTTCGGCACAGCCGTCGAGCGGGAACTGGGCACGAGGGAGTTTCTTCTGTTCTATCTGCTCTCCGGTACCCTGGCCGGCCTGCTCTCCTTCGCCGCTTTCGCTATCAGCGGCTCGTGGGGCGCTTCGCTCGTGGGAGCCTCTGGCGCCGTGTACGCGGTCCTCCTGGCCTTCGCGGTGTTGCAACCGAGGGCGCGTATCTTGATTTGGGGCATCATACCCATACAGGCGGCGCTGCTCGTGGCCATCTACACGGCCATAGAGCTTTGGTCCGAGCTCTTCGGTGCGGGAGGCAATATCGCCCACCTCACGCATCTCTTCGGCTTCGGCGTGGCCCTGCTCTATTTCCCCCTGCGTTTCGGCGTCAATCCCCTGCGCCGCCTCATCAAGGGTTAGCCTCTTCGCATGCGCGCCGCGCCGGCCTTCTTCCGCGGATTATCCAAGCTCGCAGCGCGTTCGCTCCTGCTGGCGCTCATCCTCGCGCCGGCCGGCCTCTCTTCCGCCCAGGACCGCGACCTGGTGTTGCGTGGCGAATTCCCCGTCGACCTTGAGGCTCCGCCAAGCATAGAGCCTTTCTCGGGAACGATAGACCCCGCTTACCATCCGGCGCTGCCCGAGGGCGAAGCCGCCCGCGCCTTACTGGAAGAGGCCCGATGGGTATTCGGCGCTATGACCTGGGGCTTCGATTACGTATATACGCCCAGCGATAAGGCGCGTTCCATCGCGGAATTCTTTGAACTCAGGCCCCGCGCCGAGCTGGCCTGGGGCTCAAGCGGCTTCCGGGCGCTGTCCGCGCGGCTGGCGGGTACCGTGGTATACGCGACGGTGGAATGGAATCCCGGTCCCGGCGAGCGCGCCGAATACCTGAGCTGGCGAGGCGCGCGCTTCGCCAGCGGGCAGGGCAGGG
>JBGSKZ010000119.1:0-1389 GCA_041741035.1 Treponematales bacterium | reverse complement strand
GGCCTGGTATCCGTCCTCGCGCTCCTCGCCGGTCTCGGCGCCGGGGCTTTCATCCTAGCCAATGCCTACGGCCCCCTGGCGCCCGCGGAACTCCGGCCCACCCTGCCCGACCCGAGCCTGGGCTTGGCTCATCCCGAGGGGAGGCTCCTCCGGGTAGCGCTGTCCTCGGACCCCCACGTGGACCGCGATGTTTCCAACCATGAGGCCCGGGCCGCCATACTCCGCCAGGCCCAGGGCGAATACGGGCGAGGCGAGCTGGACGCGTTCTTTATCCTGGGCGATTTCGTGGAGCAGGGTTTCATGGCAGGAGGCTGGGAACGGGCGCTGAGGGAATTACGCGAATTGGCCCCGAGCCTGCCCTTCTACGCCCTCCTTGGCAACCACGACGCCATGCTTGGCGGGTCGCGCCGTTGGCTGGCGGCCATGGCGCCTCTCAATTACGCGCGCCATTCGCCCTATATGTGGCGCTTGGACGCCGGGCGCATCCACTTCCTGGCCATAGACCTGCCCTGGGGGCCGGAAGACCTAAGCCATCGTGAGAAAAGCTGGCTGGAGACGCAGCTCGCGGGCATAGCGCCCGAGGATATCACGATAGTCCTATCGCACGCCTTCTTCTACTCGTCGGGCTATATCGACGAGGACACGGGCAAGGCCTGGTACGACCACGAGGATAATCTGCGCCTCGTGGCTCCGCTGCTCGCCGGCCGCGCGGACCTAGTCGTTTCGGGGCATAACCACTACATGGAATGGATAGAAAGCGGCGGCACGGCCTGGGCGGTGGTCGGGGCCATGGGAGGCAAGCCGGATCCCGAGCCCAGCTATCGCTCGCCCGGCTCGCTGTGGTTCGCCCGGGAGCGCTTCGGCAGGCTCGTGCTTGAGGAGCTGCCCGAGGGCCTACGCTGCGCGTTTGAGAGCCACGATGGCGAGAGGCTTTTTGAGCGCGTCATAGCCTACCCCTGATACGGCGCGCGCGGGACGCGGCTCAAGAGGCCGCCAAGCTCCCGGCCGGGATCAGCCCAGGCCCATGGAGAGCTCGCGTACCCGCAACTCGGCGGCGGCGCCGCGCTTGGCCAGGCTGGCCATAAGCGGCGCGAGGTCGAAGCGGGAGCCTAGGGACAGTTCCGCAAGCGAGCCCTGACCTTCATTCCGGAGGCTGGCCTTAAGCATATTCTTGCGCTTCCTGCCCTTGTCGGCTATGGCGAAGATAGCGCCGCCATCGGCCTTGGTAAGGGTGTGGGGCATCTGGTTCTGATTGAGGAAGTCCGACAGCAGCCGCTGCGCCTCCGACAGGCCCAGCGAGGGCAGATAGAGGGAGGCTTCCAGGCCCTGGGCCAGGGGCAGCGCCGCGCTCGCGCTGAGCGCCATGGAGGCGGCCGTAAACAGCGGCTC
>JBGSKZ010000118.1:0-1362 GCA_041741035.1 Treponematales bacterium | reverse complement strand
GCCGCCAGCAGGAAGAATACCGCCGCGCTGCCCGCCGCGCCCGCCAAGCCCGGCGAAGCCGCCGCCAGGTCAAGGTTGAGCTGGCCGGTGAAGCGGTAAATATAAACGACGCCGATTAGGTAGAGCGCGCTGGCTATGCCGCCGGCTATCATGTACTTGAAGCCCGCGCGCAGCGCCGCCTTGCGGTCGTCGTAGGCTATGAGGCCGTAGCTGGCTATCGAGGATATCTCCAGGAACACGAAGAGATTGAACAAGTCCCGTGTAAGCACGATGCCCGACATGCCCATGAGGGCCATGAGCAGGGTCATAAGGCCGCCTATGGGGCTGTCGCGAAGCTTGTTGCGCATCGCTATGGCCGCCAGGAGGCCTACCAGCGACAGCGCGGAGAGGCCGGCCGCCTCGGCGAGGCCAACGCGGAGCATTATGGCCAGGGGGGCCTCGAAGCCCGCGGTGCCGAAGAGCGTAGCCTGGGCGCCGCCAAAGGTAAGCGCCCAGAGGTAGCTTACGCCCGCCGCCAGCCAGGCGGCCAGCGTAAGGTAGGCGAGGGCGAGCGACAGCTTCCTGCCAAGCTTGTCGACGAGCGGCAGGAGGAAGGCCACGCCTAAGGACGCGGCGAACAGGTAGAGCGGGTTTACCATTTTTCCTCTCCGTATGCTTCTATGGACGAGCCGCCGCCGCCCGCCCTAAGGCGCAGCGCGTAGCTAAGCATAAGGGCGGTGACCGCGAGGCCTATGACTATGGCGGTGAGCACCAGGGCCTGCGGCACGGGGTCGGTCATGAGCGCCGAGGCCGTCGCGGCGTCAGAGGCCGCGTCCAGAATGGGGGCGGTCCTGCCCCGTATGTAGCCCACGGACAGGATGATGAGGTTAACGCCGGTTTCCAGCACGGTAAAGGCTATGGCTATCTTAAAGAGGTTGGGCCGGGCCAGCACGCCCCAAAGCCCCACGAGCACGAGGGCCGCGCCCGAGGCCGCCACCGGGTTTATGCCGGCTAAGAATTCGAGGGCGTTCATTCGCGGTCTCCTTTCAGTGCTTCCAGTATGCCGGACAGCTCGGCGCCTACCTTGAGGCCTACCATGGAATAGATGAGCGGTATGGCGCCGGCGCTTAACAGCCTACCCAGCTCCCCAAGCGGCAAGGCGCGTGGGTCCAGGAAGCCCCAGGCCAGGAAGGCGCCTAGGAGACCCAGCGCAACGTAGGTAGCGCCCGAGAGGGACTCGATGGCCGTCGTGAGGCCATGGGCCAAATGGGATTCGGGCCTGGCCAGTATGTTGAGGAGCACGGCCGTGGCTATAACTACGCCGCCTTGGAAGCCGCCGCCCGGCGTTAGGTGGCCGTGGGTAAAGATGTACACGCCGAAAAG
>JBGSKZ010000117.1:0-1200 GCA_041741035.1 Treponematales bacterium | reverse complement strand
GCCCACGCGCCGGGCGCCGTCATCGTATCGAGCGCCGACGAAGCCGCGGCGCTGCAGGCTAAGGCGCCCCTCGTCTTGATAGCGCAGACCACCCTGTCCCAAAAAGAGTACGATGCCATTCGCGCGAGCCTCCTTGGCGCGTATCCGGCGCTTAAATGCCATGGGGGCATATGCGCCGCCACCGCGGACAGGCAGGAGGCGCTTGAGAGCCTCTGCGGGCAGGTAGACGCCATAGCGGTCATCGGCGGGCTTCATTCGGCGAATAGCAGGCGTTTAGCCGAGCTTGCGCGGGCCGGGGGCAAGCCCGCTTTTCTCGTAGAGGATCCCAAGGAGCTGCCGGCTGAACTCGCCGCGTACGGGCGGGTGGGCCTTAGCGCCGGCGCGTCCACGCCGGACGAGGACATAGACGAAGCCGAGCGTATACTGGAGCGCCTGTCCCAAGCGCTCGAAAGGGAGTAAAGCATGGAAATACTGCGAGAATTAGCCGAGCGGCGATCCTACAGGGCCATATCGGACGCGCCATTGCCGGACGGCGCCTTGGAGCGCATAGCGGAGGCGGGCACGCTGTCTCCTTCCTGCTACAACAACCAGCCCTGGCGCGTCGTGCTATCCAGCGGGGAGAGCCTCGCGGCCCTCAGGGCCAGCCTGGCCGAGGGCAATGCCTGGGCCGCCCGCGCTCCCGCCATCATCGCGCTGGCCGTACGCGAAAGCGACGACTGCAGGCAGGACGAAGGCAGGGATTACGCGCTCTTCGACGCGGGCCTCTGCGCCATGGCCATGATGGCGCAGTCCGTCGCGGAAGGCCTCGTCGGCCACCCCATCGCCGGATACAATCCCAAGAAGGCCAAGGCAGCATTGGGCATACCCGCCGATTATATCCTGATAACGCTCATCGTCGTGGCGCGCAGGGGAGACCCCGACTCGGCCGACGGCGCCCTGCTCAAGGAATGGCAGCTAGAGCGCGATAAGGGCGGGCGGCAGCGGAAAGCCCTGGGCGAGACCGTATTCAGGGAGCGCTGGGGCCAAGGCCTCGCCTAGGGGCCGCCTTCGCGTACGAGAGAACCGCGTTCCAAGGAGGCCCGCCGTGTCCATATCGCTTTCGCTCTGCCGTTCCAGCTCTACGCTCAAGGAAATAGCCCTCGACCTATCCATGGCCACGCGGCACGGCCTGGTTACCGGCGCCACGGGCACGGGCAAGAC
>JBGSKZ010000116.1:0-21049 GCA_041741035.1 Treponematales bacterium | reverse complement strand
CCGCAGCTCCTGTAGCGATGGCGGCGGTCGGCGCCGCTCCTGGTGCCGCAGCGGCTCCCGTGGAAGAACAGACCGAGTTCACCGTAATCCTCAAGGCCGGCGTTCCCGCCGACAAGAAGATTTCCGTGATCAAGGAAGTCCGCACCATCACCGGCCTGGGCCTCAAAGAGGCTAAGGACCTGGTAGAGGCCGGCGATAAGCCTCTCAAGGAAGGCATTCCCAAGGACGAGGCCGAGAAGATTAAGAAGTCTATCACCGAAGCCGGTGGTACTGTCGAGGTGAAGTAAGGATCTTGAACGAGATCCGCACTCCGCATGATTGTTCCGGCCTAGCGCTCCGCGCTAGCCGCCGGGGCTAAGGTGCCGGACGCCAGGCGCGTCCGGTGCCTTTTCGTGCCTATGCGTATGCGCGGCCTCGGCGCCGCTTCTAGCTAGATAAACGGGGGCAGGCGGCTGAGGCCGCGGGCCCGGAGCAGGTAAAAACGTTTTCGTATCCAGTAGAGGGGGTAACGATGGCCTACACAGAAAATAAGGTCACCCGTACATACGTCGGCAAGGACTATAAGGAAGCTATAGAGCTTCCGGACCTCATAGACATTCAGTTGTCCAGCTATGAGCGTTTTCTCCAGCGCGCCCGCATGAGCAAAGGCGACGCTCCGGAGCCTTTTGGCCTTGAAGAAGTATTTAGGGCTACCTTTCCTATCGAGAGCCCCAACGGCGACATGCTCCTCGAGTACGAGCATTATACGCTCGACGAGAGCGCCATAAAGTATAGCGAATACGACTGCAAGCAGAAGGGCCTCACCTATGCCGTCCCGCTAAAGGCGCGCATTAACCTCGTGTTCCAGAAGACGGGCGAAATTCGCCAGAAGGACATCTACCTCGGCGACGTGCCCCTGATGACCGATAGGGGTACCTTTATCATAAACGGCGCGGAGCGCGTCGTGGTATCGCAGATACACCGCTCGCCGGGCGTCATATTCTGCCATGAAAAGGGCATTTACTCGGCGCGCATCATACCCTACCGGGGTTCCTGGCTCGAATTCGAGATAGACCAGAAAAAAGAGCTGATTTATACCAAGATAGACCGCAAGAAGCGCATCTTAGGCTCCATGTTCCTCAGGGCCGTGGGTTTCGAGACGCGCGAAGACATAATAAACGCCTTCTACAAGACCGGCACCCTCCAGCTTTCCGACAAGCGCGAGGATCGCGATCACGCGGTGAACCGCGTGCTTGCCAAGCCCATTTGGGTGGAGCAGGAGGGCGAGAAGAAGCGCCTCTTCCGCGCCGGCGACAAGATACACCTCCATGACGTGGACGAGCTCGTCACCCTCGGCGTTACCAAGATCGAGGTCATAGACTTCGAGCACGAAGAGGGCCTGCACTGGAACATGATGCTCAACTGCCTCGAGCGCGAGGATATCAAGCTCGTCAAGGAAGACCCGAGCCAGGACGAGCCGGCCAAGGCCGACGCCCTGGCCGCCGTGTACGCCACCCTCATGCCCGGCGAGCCTATAACGGTGGACAACGCCGAGCGCGACCTGCACTCGCTGTTCTTCTCCAACAGGCGCTACGACTTGGGCAAGGTAGGCCGCTACAAGCTCAACAAGAAGTTCAACTACAAGGTGCCGGTGGACGAGTTCACCCTTACCCGCGAGGATATCATCGCCACGATGAAGTATCTCATGACGGTGTACTACGGCGAGAACAACCTCGACGACATTGACCATCTGGGCAATCGCCGCGTGCGTTCCGTAGGCGAGCTCCTGTCCAACGTCATGAAGAGCGCCTTCAGCCGCATGGAGCGCATAGCCAAAGAGCGCATGAGCCTCAAGGAAACCGACACCATACGGCCCCAGGACCTCATATCGATCAAGCCCGTCGTGGCCGCCATCAAGGAATTTTTCGGCTCCAGCCAGCTGTCGCAGTTCATGGATCAGGTAAACCCGCTCGCCGAGCTTACCCACAAGCGCCGCTTGAACGCGCTCGGCCCGGGCGGCCTGTCCCGCGACCGCGCCGGCTTCGAAGTGCGCGACGTGCACTACACCCACTATGGCCGCATGTGCCCCATCGAGACGCCGGAAGGCCCGAACATCGGCCTTATCGTGTCCCTGGCCACCTACACCACGGTCAACGAGTACGGCTTCCTCGAGACGCCCTACCGCAAGGTGATCAACGGCCGCGTGAGCGACGACATAGAGTTCCTCTCCGCCATGGACGAGGACCGCTACTACATAGCCCAGGCCAGCGCCAAGATAGACGACAAGGGCAACTTCCTTGAGGATCAGGTGTCCGTGCGGCACCAGGGCGACTACGCCACCCGCGTGGGCAAGGACATCCAGTACATGGACGTGTCGCCCAAGCAGATCATATCGGTGTCGGCGGCCCTCATACCCTTCCTCGAGCACGACGACGCCAACCGCGCCCTCATGGGCTCGAACATGCAGCGCCAGGCCGTGCCACTGCTCTTTACCGACCCGCCCCGCGTGGGCACCGGCATGGAGAAGAAGACCGCGTACGACTCAGGCGTGCTTATCAAGGCCAAGCGCGCGGGCGTGGTGGACTTCGTGGACGCCTTCCATATCCTCATCCAGCCCGACGAGGACAAGGCGGCGCGCGACGAGTATCTGCTCATCAAGTACCAGCGCACCAACCAGGATACCTGCTATAACCAGCGGCCCATCGTCAAGCACGGCGAGAAGATCATGAAGGGCCAGGTAATAGCGGACGGCCCCGCCACCAAGGACGGCGAGCTCGCGCTCGGCCGCAACATACTGGCGGGCTTCGTGCCCTGGAACGGCTACAATTACGAGGACGCCATACTCATATCCGAGCGCGTCGTCCGCGAGGACCTCTTTACCTCGGTGCATATCAAGGAATTCCAGACCGAGGTGCGCGAGACCAAGCTCGGCCCCGAGCGCATAACCCGCGACATACCCAATACCAGCGAAAAGAGCCTGGACAGCCTGGATTCCGAGGGCATCATCATGATAGGCGCCAAGGTAAAGTCCGGCGATATCTTGGTGGGCAAGGTAACGCCTAAGAGCGAGACCGAGACCACGCCCGAGTTCAAGCTCTTGAACTCGATCTTCGGCGAGAAGGCCAAGGATGTGCGCGATACCTCGCTGCGCGTGCCCCACGGCATAGAGGGCACCATCATAGACGTGCAGCGCCTCAAGCGCTCCGCCAACGATGACCTGTCTCCCGGCGTAGAGGAAGTGGTGAAGGTCCTTATTGCCGCCAAGCGCAAGCTCAAGGAAGGCGACAAGATGGCCGGCCGCCACGGCAACAAGGGCATCGTGGCCCGCATCCTTCCCATGGAGGACATGCCCTACCTCAACGACGGCACGCCCCTCGATATCTGCCTTAACCCGCTGGGCGTACCGTCCCGCATGAACATAGGCCAGATCATGGAAGTAGAGCTCGGCTGGGCCGCCACCACCCTGAACGAGTGGTGCAGCTCTCCCGTGTTCCAGAGCCCCGACCAGGAACAGATAGAAGAGAAGCTCATACAGGCGGGCCTGCCCGGCAGCTGCAAGTTCGACGTGCGGGACGGCCGCACCGGCGAGCACTTCCAGAACCCCGTTACCGTGGGCATCATTTACTTCATGAAGCTGCACCATCTCGTCGACGACAAGATGCACGCCCGCTCCACCGGCCCGTACTCGCTCGTTACCCAGCAGCCGCTGGGCGGCAAGGCGCAGTTCGGCGGCCAGCGCCTGGGCGAAATGGAAGTGTGGGCGCTTGAGGCCTACGGCGCCGCGAACACCCTGCAGGAATTGCTCACCATCAAGTCCGACGATATGACCGGCCGCGCCAAGGTGTATGAATCCATCGTGAAGGGCGAGCCCCACACGGCGGCGGGCATACCCGAGGCCTTCAACGTAATGGTGCAGGAGCTTAGGGGCCTCGGCCTCGACATGAGGATCTACGACGCCAAGAATAAGCAGATAGCGCTTACCGAACGCGACGAAGACCTTATCAATAAGCAGGGCACGAACTTCTAGTTTTGTATTAAGCCTGTCTTACCTATGGGGGGAGACCGCATGAGAGACATTCAGGATTTCGATAGTATAATGATACGCCTCGCCAGCCCGGACATGATACGGAGCTGGAGCTATGGCGAGGTAAAGAAGCCCGAGACCATCAATTACCGGACCCTGAGGCCCGAGAAAGACGGCTTGTTCTGCGAGCGCATATTCGGCACCACGAAAGAGTGGGAGTGCTATTGCGGCAAGTTCAAGTCCATACGCTATAAGGGCGTCATATGCGATCGCTGCGGCGTCGAGGTCACGCACTTCAAGGTGCGCCGCGAGCGCATGGGCCATATCGAACTTGCCAGCCCGGTTTCCCATATATGGTTCTACCGCTCCGTGCCCTCGCGCATGGGCCTGCTCCTCGACCTGCCGGTGGCGGCGCTGCGCTCCGTGCTCTACTACGAGAAGTACATCATCATAGACTCGGGCGATACCGAGCTGAAGAAGATGCAGCTCCTTACGGAGGAAGAGTACTATGAGGCCCAGGACCGCTACGGCGGCGCCTTTACCGCGGGCATGGGCGCGGAATCCATACGCCAGCTCCTCGAAGGCCTCGACCTTGACGACCTTGCCGGTGAGCTCCGTGCCAGGATGATCGAGAAGGGCGCCAAGAGCGACAAGCGCCTCCTTAAGCGCATAGAGATCGTGGAGAGCTTCCGCGGCTCGAGCAACCGCCCCGAGTGGATGATCATGGACGTGATTCCGGTCATACCCCCCGAGCTTAGGCCCATGGTGCAGCTCGACGGCGGCCGCTTCGCCACCAGCGACCTCAATGACCTCTATCGCCGCGTGATAAACCGCAACAACCGCCTCAAGCGCCTCCAGGGCCTCAACGCTCCGGACATAATCATACGCAACG
This sequence comes from Treponematales bacterium, assembly GCA_041741035.1. Taxonomy (GTDB): domain Bacteria; phylum Spirochaetota; class Spirochaetia; order Treponematales; family UBA12059; genus UBA5200. The sequence continues at coordinate 16,154 of JBGSKZ010000116.1, read as the reverse complement.
AGAAGCGCATGCTCCAGGAAGCGGTGGACGCCCTCTTCGACAACAGCAAGAAGAAGCGCGTCGTAAAGGGCGCCTCCAATAGGCCCCTTAAGTCGCTCTCCGACATGCTCAAGGGCAAGCAGGGCCGCTTCCGCCAGAACCTCTTGGGCAAGCGCGTGGACTATTCGGGACGCTCCGTCATCGTCGTAGGCCCCGAGCTCAAGATGCACCAGTGCGGCCTGCCCACCAAGATGGCCATGGAGCTCTTCAAGCCCTTCATCATGAAGAAACTCGTCGAAAAAGACGTGGTGTACAATATCAAGAAGGCAAAGATGCTCGTGGAGCAGGAAACGCCCGAAGTGTACGCCGTGCTCGACGAGGTGGTGCGCGAGCATCCCGTGCTCCTAAACCGCGCGCCTACCCTGCACCGCCTCGGCATTCAGGCTTTCGAGCCCGTGCTGGTGGAAGGCAAGGCCATCAAGCTGCATCCGCTCGTATGTAAAGCCTTCAACGCCGACTTCGACGGCGACCAGATGGCCGTGCACGTGCCGCTTACCAGCGCCGCCCAGTCCGAGTGCTGGACCCTCATGCTTTCCAGCCGCAATCTCCTGGACCCCGCGAACGGCAAGACCATCGTGTATCCGTCCCAGGACATGGTGCTCGGCATTTACTACCTTACCCGCAGCAAGCCCAACGCCATGGGCCAGGGCAAGCGCTTTTCCTCGCGCGAGGAAGCCTACATGGCCTGCGACGCCAAGGTATGCGATTGGGAAGCGGTCGTATGGGTGCCCGCGCCTCAGCGCCAGGTATGGGACGCCCTCGAGCGCGACAACGCCGACGACGTCCGCGGTAAGTGGATACAGACCACGCCCGCGCGTCTCATCTTCAACGAGGCCGTGCCCATCGAGGTCCCCTACATCAATTACTCCATGGGCGAGAAGGACATACGCGCGCTCATAGAGTGGGTATACAAGCACAAGGGCCCCTACATAACCGTGGTCATGCTCGACGCCATCAAGGACATGGGCTTCAAGTACGCCACCTTCTTCGGCGCCACCATAGGCATGGACGACATCATCATCCCGAAGGAAAAGTACGAGATGATCGAGGTGGCCAACAAGCAGGTCGACGGCATACAGAAGCAGTATCAGGCCGGCCACATCACCCAGGAAGAGCGCTACAACCAGGTCGTCGAGGTATGGTCCAAGACCAACGAGGACGTTACCTCCGTGATGATGAAGACCCTGGAAAAAGACCGGGGCGGCTTCAACAACATCTATATGATGGCCAACTCCGGCGCCCGAGGCTCCAAGAACCAGATACGCCAGCTCGCGGGTATGCGCGGCCTCATGGCCAAGCCGGGCGGCGACATCATCGAGCTTCCCATACGCTCTAACTTCAAGGAAGGCCTCTCCGTTATCGAGTTCTTCATATCGACGAACGGCGCCCGCAAGGGTCTGGCCGATACCGCCCTCAAGACCGCGGACGCCGGCTACCTGACCAGGCGCTTGGTCGATATAGCCCAGGACGTGGTCATCAATGAGGACGACTGCGGCACCATCAACGGCGTAGCCCACGCGGCAATTAAGGACGGCGAGGAAATCGTCGAGGCCCTCCGCGAGCGCATCATAGGCCGCTATACCCTGGAGCGCATCAAGCACCCGATCACTGACGACGTCATCGTCGACGTGAACGAGGAGATCACCGAGGAAGTGGCCGCGCGCATAGACGCCGCCGGTATCGAGAGCGTCGTCATACGCACGGTGCTTACCTGCGAGGCCAAGCACGGCGTGTGCCGCAAGTGCTACGGCAGGAACCTGGCCACCGGCCGCACGGTAGAGATAGGCGAGGCGGTGGGCATCATAGCCGCCCAGTCCATCGGCCAGCCGGGTACCCAGCTTACCATGCGTACCTTCCATATAGGCGGCGCGGCCACCAAGGCTTCCGAGGAAAACCGCATATCGCTTAAGTACCCGGTATACATAACCTCCATCGAGGGCCTCTACGTAACCATACCGAACGGCCACATACTCTTTACCCGCAAGGGCTTCCTCTTAGCCTGCAAGGTATTCGGCCAGTGGACCGTCGAGAAGGGCGACAAGCTCCTCGTGGAAGACGGCCGCCGCATACTCAAGGGCGACCAGCTTATAAAGCGCAAGGGCGGCGAGCTTATCATCGCTTCCGATATATCCTACGCCAAGCTGCTCAAGGCTTCTGGCGACCACCCGGCGCAGCTCCTCATCATAGCCCAGGAAAACCGCATAGAGATACGAAACGGCTCCGAGCTCGGCATTAAGGTGGGCGACGTGGTGCCCGCCAACGGCTCCATCGCCACCTTCGACCCCTTCTCCGACCCCATCATTTCCGAGTACGACGGCTACGTGCGTTACGAGGATATCATACCCGGCTCCACGCTCAAGGAAGAGATCAACGAGGACACGGGCAACGTCGAGAAGAAGATAGCCGAATTCGGCACCGAGCGGGACGCTAAGCAGCCTCGCGTGGTTATCACCGACGAGGCCGGCAACGAAATTTTCCAATACCTCCTGCCTGGCGGCGCTTACCTCAACGTGGAGGACGGCGAGCAGGTAAAGGCCGGCAAGACCCTGGCCAAGACCCTCAAGGAAGGCGCCAGAGCCATGGATATCGTAGGCGGCCTGCCCCGCGTAGGCGAGCTCTTCGAGGCGCGCAAACCCAAGACGCCCACCGTGCTCGCCATGGTGGCCGGCAAGGTATCCTTCAAGGGCATAGTCAAGGGCAAGCGCGTCATCATGATCATGGACCTGTTCGGCAAGGACTTTAAGCACCTCGTGCCCATGGGGCGCAGGCTCCTTGTGCGCGACGGCGATACCGTAGAGGCGGGCGACAAGCTCTGCGACGGCAACCCGAATACCCATGACATACTGTCCATAGCGGGCGAGCATTCCTGCCAGCGCTTTATCATGGACGAGATCCAGCAGGTGTACCGACTCCAGGGCGTTACCATCAACGACAAGCATATAGGCGTCATCGTGCGCCAGATGATGAAGAAGGTGGAGATCGTGGCCCCCGGCGATACCCGCTTCATCTACGGCCAGCAGATAGACAAGTATCGCTTCCATGAGGAAAACCGCCGGGTGATGGCGGCGGGCGGCCAGCCCTCCGTGGCGAGGCCCCTGCTTATGGGCATAACGAGGGCGTCGCTCAAGATCGATTCCTTCATATCGGCCGCCTCCTTCCAGGAAACGACCAAAGTGCTCACCGACGCCGCCATAGCGGGCGCCGTGGACCAGCTGCGCGGGCTTAAGGAGAACGTGGCCATAGGCCATCTCATACCCGCCGGCACGGGCATGAGGCAGTATAAGGGCCTTCAGATGTCCGACAACGAGCATGAGGACCTGGACGCCTTCGTGGCCGAGGTGCTCGAAAAGCGGAAGAAGGAACGCGAGATGGCGGCCCTGCCTTTCGGCGACGAGCAGCAGTACGCGGACGACACCGAGTTCGAGGAGGACACGGCGTTCGAGAACGACGAGGGCTTCTCGCCGGTGCCGGATGAGGAGATCGACGAAGTCTGATGCCTCGCCGACGGATTGACAAGCACCCGTACTAAATTCTATTGTATCCACTCGGCGCGCCATACCGGCGCGTCGATAAGATTTCTCGTGTACCGAAGAAACCGCCCGGCTATGCTGAAGTCGGGCAAACGATCAGGAGACGAAGGTTTAATGCCTACGATCAATCAACTTATCCGGATGGGGCGAAAGCAGTCCCACTGGAAGACCAAGAGCCCGGCGCTCGACGAGTGTCCGCAGAAACGCGGCGTATGTACCCGCGTCATGACGGTTACTCCTAAAAAGCCGAACTCGGCCCTCCGGAAGGTAGCGCGCGTGCGCCTATCCCATGGTATTGAAGTTACCGCATATATACCCGGTGTCGGTCACAACCTTCAGGAGCACTCGGTTGTCCTTATACGCGGCGGACGCGTCAAGGATCTCCCGGGCGTTCGGTATCACATCGTTCGCGGAGCCAAGGACACCCTCGGCGTCGCTGACCGCAAGCAGTCGCGCTCGAAATACGGCGCGAAGCGGCCTAAGGCTTAAGGAGGCGACAGGATGGGACGCAAGAAAAAGTCCGTCGATCGCGGCCATATGCCCGACGCGCGCTATAACAGCTTGACTATTACCAAGTTCATTTGCCGCATGATGTGGGAGGGCAAGAAGTCCACCTGTACGGCTATCATGTACGATGCCATGGCCAAGCTCCAGGAAAAGGCCGCCGTGCCCGCCCTGGACGCCTTCATGAAGGCCATGGAAAACGTGAAGCCCATGGTGGAAGTCAAATCCCGACGCGTCGGCGGCGCAACCTACCAGGTGCCTATCGAGATCAGGGACACTCGTCGCGAAGCTCTCGCTATGCGCTGGATCGTTACCGCGGCCAGGAATCGCTCAGGCAAGTCCATGGCCGACCGCCTGGCTTCCGAGCTCGCGGACGCGTACAACAGCACGGGTACCGCGGTAAAGAAGCGCGAGGATACCCATCGCATGGCTGAGGCTAACAAGGCCTTTGCCCATTATCGCTGGTAGGACCTAAGCGGCGGGTATGGCTCCCGCCGCCGCTCCCCTTGAATCGGGAAGCGAAAAAACCATATAATGCGGAGAGCCGAGCCGAAAGCCGGTCTCCCGTTCTGAAAACCAGGTAGGAGGATACGAATGGCTAAAGAGAAGTTCAATCGTAATAAAGTCCACATGAACGTGGGTACGATCGGCCACATTGACCATGGCAAGACGACCTTGAGCGCGGCCATAACCATGTACTGCGGCAAGAAGTTCGGCGATAAGGTCATGAAGTATGACGAAATCGACAACGCGCCCGAAGAAAAGGCGCGCGGTATAACCATTAACACCAGGCACCTGGAGTATCAGTCCGTAAAGAGGCACTATGCCCACATCGACTGCCCCGGCCATGCCGACTATATCAAGAACATGATCACCGGAGCCGCCCAGATGGACGGTTCCATCCTGGTCGTGTCCGCTCCCGACTCCGTTATGCCCCAGACCCGCGAGCACGTACTCCTTGCCCGCCAGGTAGGCGTTCCCGCCATGGTGGTGTTCCTTAACAAGATCGACCTCCTCGACGATCCCGAACTCGTTGAGCTCGTCGAGCAGGAAGTGCGCGACCTTCTTAACTTCTACGGCTTCCCCGGCGACGAGATCCCGATAATCAAGGGTTCCGCCTTCCAGGCCATGTCCGAGCCCGACAACGCCGAGGCCACCAAGTGCCTCCAGGACCTACTGGACGCCATGGACTCCTACTTCCAGGATCCCGAGCGCGCCACCGACAAGCCCTTCCTTATGCCCATCGAGGACGTGTTCTCCATCTCCGGCCGCGGCACCGTGGTAACCGGCAAGATCGACCGCGGTATCGTAAAGGTGAACGAGGAAGTCGAGATCGTCGGTATCAAGGCGACCAAGAAGACCGTATGCACCGGCGTCGAGATGTTCAACAAGCTCCTCGACGAAGGCCAGGCGGGCGATAACATCGGCGCCCTGCTGCGCGGTATAGACAAGAAGGAAGTCGAGCGCGGACAGGTGCTCGCCAAGCCCGGCACGATCACGCCCCACGCCAAGTTCAAGGGCCAGATCTACGTGCTGAGCAAGGAAGAAGGCGGCCGCCACAGCCCGTTCTTCTCCGGCTACCGGCCCCAGTTCTACTTCCGCACCACCGACATTACCGGCTCCGTAACCCTCGCCGAGGGCAAGGAAATGGTTATGCCCGGCGACAATACCGAGATCCAGGTAGAGCTTATCTACCCCGTAGCCATGGAAAAAGGCCTCAAGTTCGCTATCCGCGAAGGCGGCCGCACCGTGGCTTCCGGCCAGGTTACCGAGATCATCGCGTAAGCTAGCCTTGTTCTGACCTATCGGGCCGCCCTCCGGGGCGGCTCTTTTTTTATGCCCCGCCTTCGCGCTTATCGAAAGGAAGTCGATTGTAGTGCGCCGCCCGGGCGGCGCGGCGCATCGTATTTACATGGAGCGCTAACGCAGAGCTAACACTTTCGCTTGCGCGGCCACGATTACGGGCCTACAATATTCTCTTGTCCGGCCCTGAGCGCGGACGAAAAAACAAGGAGGACCGAGTATGAAGAACCGCGGTTTTTTAATCGTCGCTACCCTAGTCATAGCGCTTGCGTTAGCGTTGAGCGCCTGCCAGCCTAAGGAAGTGGTGCCCGAAGGACCTGTAACCATAGAATTCTGGCATGCCATGACCGGCAAGAACGCCGAGAACGTTCAGAAGCTCGCCGATCAATTTAACGCTAGCCAGCAAAAGTACGTGGTGTCGCCGGTGTACAAGGGCTCCTATAGCGACACCATGAACGCCGGTATCGCCGCGTTCCGCGCTAAGCAGGCTCCCCATATCATCCAGGTATACGAAGTGGGCACGGCTACCATGATGTCCGCAAAAGGCGCTATAAAGCCCGTGTACCAGCTCATGAAGGAATTCGGGCAGAAGTTCGACCCGAAGATCTATATACCGACTATAACGAGCTATTATTCGACCGCGAAGGGCGAAATGCTCTCCCTGCCGTTCAACTCCTCAACGTCGGTCATGTACTATAACAAAGACGCGTTCCGCGCCGCCGGGCTTGATCCTGAGAAGCCGCCGGTAACCTGGCCCGAATTCTTCGAGATAGCCAAGAAGCTCAAGGCCTCCGGCATGGAAGGCGGATTCTCGACGAACTGGATTTCCTGGATACAGCTTGAGAACTTCTCCGCATGGCACAACCAGAGCTTCGGCACCAAGTCTAACGGCTTTGAAGGGCTCGATACGGAACTCGTGTTCAATACGCCCCTTACCCTCAAGCACTTCGAGACCATAGCCAAATTGGCCGAGGAAAAAGTATTCATCTACGGCGGACGCGAGAATAAGGCTAACCCGCTGTTCTCCTCGGGCCAGGTGGGCATGCATTTCGAATCCATAGGCGGCTACGCAAACTTCAAGAATACCTGCAAATTCGAATTCGGCGTCGCCCGCTTGCCTTACTATCCCGACGCGCCCGGCGCTCCCCAGAATACCATAATCGGCGGCGCGAGCCTCTGGGTATTCGACGGCAAGAAAGACTACGAGTTTAAGGGCATAGCCGATTTCTTCAGCTTCCTGTCTAAGCCCGAGTCGCAGGCGCAGTGGCACCAGAATACCGGATACCTGCCCATAACCACCGCCGCGTATGAGCTTACCAAGAGCCAGGGCTTCTATAACACCAATCCCGGTCCCGAGATCGCCATAAAGCAGCTTTTAAACAAAGCGCCTACGCCTAACTCGATGGGCATACGCTTCGGCAACTTCAATATCATCCGCGAGATCGAGGACCAGGTATGGGAAGACATACTGGGCGGAAAGATCGGCGTGAAGGAAGGCCTGGACAAGATGGTGGCCGAAGGCAACGCGAAATTAAGGGAGTTCGAGCAGCTCAATAAATAGCGCATCGCGGACTAAAGCCGCGATGCGGGCCCACAGTTCGACCCGACAAGCTGCGCTTGCGGGTCAACTGTGGGCCTTGTTGTGGGGGGCGCGGCGGGGCCGCGCTCTTGAGGGCCTTGCAGTAGGGCCTGGTAGAGGGGGCGCGGCGGGGCCGCGCTGTGGTGGGCGAATGCGCTAGCCGGAGTAGGGCGGCTTATATCCTGAGATCGGGAAGTTTTATGTCCAGTCAATACGAATTTAAGAGTAGGCTGTTGCCGTATATACTCGTGCTGCCTCAGATGGTCATCGTGTTCGTGTTTTTCTTCTGGCCGTCGGCGCAAGCCGTGTGGCAGTCGTTTTTCCTCCAGGATCCGTTCGGGGGAAGGCTGATTTTCGTAGGCTTGAAAAACTATACGAAGCTCTTTCTCGACCCGTCCTATGCTTATGGGGAATCGTTCAGGGTGTCGGTGGCTTTCGCCGTGGCGGTTACGGTGTTCGCGATGACTATAGCCTTGTTCCTGGCCGTGCAGGTCAATAGGAAGATGAGGCTCGGCACGTTCTATAAGACGATGCTTATTTGGCCTTATGCGGTGGCCACGATGGTGGCAGGCGTGCTCTGGCTTTTTATGTTTAATCCTAACGTCGGCGTCATCGCCTGGCTGCTCAAGCATAAGCTGGGCATCGAGTGGCAGCATCTGCTCAACACGAACCAGGCTTTTCTCTTGATTACCATCGCGGCCAGCTGGAAGCAGATATCGTATAATTTCGTGTTTTTCCTCGCGGGCTTGCAGAGCGTGCCAAAGGATCTGATAGAGGCGGCCGCTATCGACGGCGCGGGGCCTATGCGCAGGTTTTGGACTATCGTATTTCCGCTTCTGTCGCCCACTACGTTCTATCTGCTGGTCATGAATCTGGTATACGGCTTCTTCGAGACTTTCCCCATAATCCATCAGGTTACCGCCGGCGGGCCGGGCAAGTCCACGAGCATATTGGTGTATAAGGTATGGCGGGACGGCGTGATCAATTTGGATCTGGGCGGTTCCTCGGCCCAGTCGGTAATATTGATGATCCTGGTCATCGGGCTTACCGTCGTTCAGTTCCGCTTTATCGAGCGGCGCGTAAACTACTAAGGGAGAGGCGACGATGACCGAACATTCATTACTGCGCCGGCTTACTCCCCACCTGTTCCTGTGGATAGCCATACTGATCCTGGTGTTTCCCCTGTGGCTGGTGTTCGTGGCGTCGACGCATACCAGCGCGGAGATCCTGGCCGCGCCTATGCCGCTTACGCCCGGGCCGCATTTCCTGAAGAACTATGGCGACGCTATCATGCAGGGGAGCAAGAACCTGGGCGCGTCGGCCGTCACTATGCTCAAGAATTCCATGATCATGGCCTTGGGCATTTCGGGCGGCAAGATAATCATATCCCTCATGGCGGCCTTCGCCATCGTGTTCTTTAAGTTTAAGTTAAGGAGCTTCTGCTTCTGGACTATTTTCGTGACGCTCATGCTACCGGTAGAGGTGCGCATCATGCCCACGTATAAGGTCATATCGGACTTGGGCATGCTTAATAGCTATGCGGGACTGATCATGCCCATGATCGTGTCCGCCACGGCGGTGTTCCTGTTCAGGCAGTATTTTATGACCATACCGAGGGAAATGGCCGAAGCCTCGCAGATAGACGGCGCTTCGTCCCTGCAGTTTTTCTGGCATGTGCTGCTGCCCATGACCCGCACCCCGATAGCCGCCATGTTCGTCATACAGTTCATTTACGGCTGGAACCAGTATCTATGGCCCCTGCTCATCACGACGAGGCAGGAGTACTACACGATACTCATAGGAATAAACCGCATGCTTTCCGGTGCCGACGTGCAGATAGAGTGGCAGATCGTGATGGCCACGACCCTGCTGGCCATGATACCGCCGGCTTTGGTCGTGATCGTCATGCAGAAGCAGTTCATCAGCGGCATGACCGACCGGGAAAAATAGGGCCGGGGCATTGCGTCGGGGCCGCTCGGCGGGATCAATCCCGCCGGACGGCCGCTATTTCATCCGCTATGGATACGAAGGCTTCCACCAGGAGAGGGTCGAAGTGCTTCGCGCTACCCTCGGCTATGATTTCAAGCGCGGCTTCGTGGCTCATGGCCTTTTTATAGGGGCGGTCCGATCGGAGGGCGTCGTATACGTCGGCTACCGCCACGATGCGGGCCGACAGGGGAATCTGATCGCCGGCAAGCGCGAAGGGGTAGCCGGAGCCGTCCCATTTTTCGTGATGGTGATAGGCTACCAGCTTTCCTATGGCCAGGAAGGACCGGTCGGGGTTGATAGCCTCGGCGTCCTCGAGCACCTTGCCGCCTATCGTCGCGTGCTTCTTGATAATGCCGAATTCCTCGTCATTGAGCTTGGCGGGCTTAAGGAGTATGTGGTCGGGTATGCCCACCTTGCCTATGTCGTGCAAAATGGCCGATAGGCAGAGGTCGGCTATATACTCGTCGCTCATGTAGCCCGCTTCAAGGTTGAGGAAGCGGTACTGCCTTGCCAGGAGCCGCGCGTAGCTCTGAATTCGTTCAAGATGCCGCCCCGTTTCGTTATCCCGGTATTCGGTAAGCTTGGCAAGGGTCAATATGGCCGTTCGTTGGGCCCGGGACTCGTTGGCCAGGGACTCCTCGAGCTGGGAGTACAAGGCGCAATTTTGCAGAGCCTTGCCTATCTGGGCGCATGCGCCCTTAAGTAGCAGCCGGTCGTATTTGGTATATATGTCCTCGTCGCGCCGCGGCCCGAGGCGGAGGGATAACGCGCTGCCGCTTACGGTTCCCAGAGGAAGCTCCAGCCCCAGCTCGCGGCCTTTAATGGCAGGGCCGCCCTGGCGCGACCGGGGCTCTCCGCCGCCCGGGCCCGCGCCGGGAGGGAAGCGGTAGAGGCTGGCCTCGCGGTCGGCATCGGCCCGTATCTCGATATCCGACGGCAGGAAGATGGAAAGCAGGGCGCTGCTGACGACCTCATAGACTTCTCCGGCCTTCGTAAGCCCGTTCAAGGCCTGTTCCATTTCCAGCAGTATATGGCTCTTGTCTTTCCTGCCCTTCCAAAGGAGCCGCTCCAGGTAGCTTTCGATCCAGCCGTATATAGGCGGGGCGATGAGCATGGTGGCCAGTATGGCCAGGTAAAGCTCCGCGCCGAAATTTTTGCCGAGGAATACCACGAAGACGAGGGTGTAGGCGAGCGTGGTTACGAGAACCAGGAAGAACAGCAGGGCGAAGCGGTTTATCAGCCGGTCTATGTCGAAGAGGCTGTACTTTTTTATGCCTATGGCGACGAAGAGCGGAAACAGCAATATGCCGAAAGAGGCTATGTAATTCATGATATCCGGCGTATTGCTCACCATGCTCGTGCGGAAGAGCACGGACAGCATATAGACTATGTAGGGTAGTAGGCTGGCGCCGAAGCCTGCCATGAGCCAGCGTAGCCTGCGTTTGCCGCCCGCGCTGCTCTCCCGGTATCGGATGATGAGCAGGAATATGACGAGGATAAGGCCAAGGGCCAGGTAAACGTGGATGGCGTACGCGGCCATGCCGAAAGGCCGCGCGTAGCCCAGCGCTATGAGCGCGTACTTGCCGCCGAAGAACGCTATCGGCATAGCGGCCATCCATGCCAGCGGCATAGGCTTGCGCTCGGGAAAGCGGTAAAGAAAGCCGGTCAGGAAAAAGGCGGCGGCGGCTCCCGTCAGGTCGAGCCCGAGAAAGCGGAGGCCCAGGAGGAAGGGCGACCAGTACGAGCTGAAGAACGATAGCGAAATAGCGGCGGCGGCCGATAGGCAAAAGCCCAGGAACCAGGCGGCGGCGGCGTTGGTCTTGGCTATGGCGCTCAGCCAAATCGCGAAGACTATGAAGCAGGCGGCTACGAGTATGTTGCTTAAGACCGTGCGCGGGAGTATGGAGAAACGCCTGGCCATGCTCAAGGGCTCGATGAGGAGCTCGTGGAGCTTTCCTTCGCTATCCCGCAGCCCGAGGGTTCCGGAAGCGGGGAAAAGTCTCGACGATACCCGTAGGAAGGCGTCAAGGTCGGACAGCGACAGGGCGGAGAGCTCGGCGGCCTCGTACTCGCCTATACGGGTAAGGAGCTGCCCGGCGCGCAGGCCGGCCGCGTCGGCGGGGGAATCCTTGGCCAACTGGAGGATGAGGAAGCCTTCCGGGCGCAGGGTGACGCTCATGCCGCTCCGGTAGCAGGGTTGAGCGCTGAAAGCCAGGAAAAAGAGCAGGAGCCCGAGTAAGGACAGGTTGGAAAGCCCGAGCAGGGCCTTTTGGGTGGCTTTCATGATAGCAAAGTATCGATTGCCGCCTTGGCCCTGTCAACGCGGCTTAGGACTTTGCGGGTATTGACATTTTATGGCCGTTGCGGCATTATCCATCGACTACCCGTCTGGGCGCCGTGGCGTCCGCATAGGATGGGGAGTTGCGAACCGCGGGTTCCGCGGCACGCAATGCGGGGTTCCACGACTCCGAGCGCATGGGTTTCCGGACACGCCCGCCAGGGTACGGTCCGAGGGGCGCCGGCGCAAGCGATCTTTGGAGGACACATGAAAGATAGAATCCGTGTCAGACTCAGGGGTTTTGACGTCCGTCTAATCGACGAGAGCGCGAAGTCCATCGTAAGTACCGTACAGAAGGCCGGAGCTAAGGTCGCGGGTCCTATACCGCTTCCTACGAAGATCAGCAAGTACACCGTGCTTCGTTCTCCCCACGTGCATAAGAAGGCACGCGAGCAGTTCGAGATGCGGACGCACAAAAGGCTGATCGACATACTTAGCCCGACGCCCGACGTTATGGACGCGCTGATGAAACTCGAGCTTCCCGCCGGCGTGGACGTGGAAATCAAGCAGTAAAAGGACGGTTTAGTACCGTACCTTTCAACGCTTAGGAGAAACCGATGCTTGCATTAATCGGAAAGAAGATCGGCATGACCCAGGTCTTCGACGAAACCGGACGGCTTTCACCAGCCACGGTTATAGCCGTCGAAGCCAATACGGTCATAGGCCGCAAGACCGAGGAAAAGGACGGCTATAACGCCGTGGTCCTCGGTTATCGCGACATGAAGAAGTCGCACGTCACGAAGCCCTACGCCGGCCAGTTCCCCGAGGGGATAGAGCCTAAGAAGACCGTGCAGGAAATGCGCGAGTTTTCCGCTCCGGTCGAGGTAGGTCAGGCTCTTGGCGTGGATCTTTTCAATGGTACCCGCTTTGTGGACGTTATCGCTACGAGCAAGGGTAAGGGTTTTCAGGGCGTTGTGAAGCGCTGGGGTTTCGCGGGCGGCCGCAATACTCACGGTTCCAAGTTCCACCGCGAACCCGGTTCCACTGGCCAGAGTACCTATCCGCACAAGACCTTCAAAAACATGAAGCTTCCCGGACGCATGGGTCGCGCTCGCGTTACCGTACAGAACCTCAAGGTTCTCAAGGTTGACGCAGAGAACGGCTTTATCGTCATTCGGGGTGCCGTGCCCGGTCCGCGTAACTGCCTCGTAGTCGTTCGCTCGGCCGTCAAGAAAGCTAAGTGAGGATAGACTGATATGGAACGCAAAGTCTTTTCCGTACAAGGCAAGGAACTCAGGACCATCGAGCTGTCCGACGAGGTTTTCGGCCTGCCGGTAAATGAAGACGTGATTTGGTATGCCATCAATAACGAGTTGGCTAACATGCGCGTCGGTACCGCCCAGACTAAGACCCGCGGAGAGGTACACGGTACCAATAGGCGCCCGTATAGCCAAAAAGGCACCGGCCGCGCCCGCCAGGGCGACGTGAAGAGCCCAATATACGTCGGCGGCGGTACCGTATTCGGTCCCCATCCCAGGGATTATTCCTACGCTATGCCCAAAAAGGCGAAGCGCCTGGCCATGAAGAGTATCCTGAGCCTCAAGGCCCAGAACGCCACCATGAAAGTGGTGGAAGATTTTACCGTTGAGACCGGCAAGACCAAGGATTTGGCTTCCGTGCTCAAGAACCTCTTGCCGCAGGATAAGGCGGAGCGGACGGTCGTGATCCTTAAGGATGACGATGCCGCTGTGAAGCTCGCGGGGCGCAATATCCCCTGGCTTCATTTCCTCTCCTATAACCGCCTGCGGGCCCACGATCTTTTCTACGGACGCACCGTGCTCGTCATGGAATCCGCAGTCAAGGGCCTGAACGAATTCTACGCGGACAAGTAAGGAAGGCCCAGGATGCAGTACGACAGCATACTTATTGAGCCGGTCTTGAGTGAAAAGTCCAATGGGCTGCGCGAGCAAGGCAAATACGTCTTCCGCGTGGACCCCAGGGCGGGCAAGACCCAGATCATGGAAGCGGTGAGGCGCATGTTTGAAGTGCACCCCGTTACCTGCGCCATCATCAACGTTAAGGGCAAGCCGAAGCGGCTTCGCTACCGCTCTGGCTATACGTCCTCCTGGAAGAAGGCGATCGTCACCCTGCCCAAGGGTGAAAAGATCAAGATCTTCGAGGGCGCCTAAGACTAGGATAGGGGAACACTATGGCTATTAAGACATTCAGGCCGATAACCCCCGGACTCAGGCACCGGGTGCAGGTAGTGAACGATGAACTCACTATCGGCAACGAGCCCCAAAAGGCGCTCACCAAGGGTAAGAAGCAGACCGCGGGTCGCGCTTCTAACGGCCGCATCTCGTCCCGCCGCAAGGGCGGCGGACACAAGCGCCGCTATCGCGAGCTCGACTGGAAGCGCGACAAGATCGGCATACCGGGCAGCGTAGCTTCTATAGAGTACGATCCCAACCGTTCCGCCAACATCGCGCTTATCAATTACGCGGACGGCGAGAAGCGCTATATCATCGCTCCCAAGGGCCTGGCCGTGGGCCAGGCGCTCATGAGCGGCCCCCAGGCCGCCATCGAGATAGGCAACGCCTTGCCCCTTGAGAACATACCCGTGGGCTTTACGGTGCACAACGTCGAGCTTACGCTCGGCCGCGGAGCCCAGATGGCCCGCTCGGCCGGCGCGGCCGCCCTCATCGTCGGTACCGACGGCGACTACGTTACCCTTAAGCTGCCTTCCAACGAGCTTCGCCTCGTGTTCAAGAAGTGCATAGCTACCATAGGCAGCGTGGGTAACGAAGATCACATGAACGAGCGCTTTGGTAAGGCCGGCCGCGTGCGCTGGCTCGGAAAGCGCCCGCGCGTACGCGGCGTCGCCATGAACCCTGTGGATCATCCGCACGGTGGTGGCGAAGGCCGCGGCAAAGGTTACAAGCAGCCGGTTACCCCTTGGGGCCAGCCTTGTAAGGGCTATAAGACGCGCGATCCTCACAAGCCGTCCAGTCGCTTCATCGTGAAGCGCCGCAAGTAAGGGATAGGAGCTAACCGTGTCCAGGTCAGTCAAGAAAGGCCCGTTCATTGAGAAGAGCCTCTATAAGAAGATAATAGAGGCGGCAAAGGCAGGGGATAAGAAGGTCATAAAGACCTACTCCCGCTGCTCAACGATTTTTCCCGAGATGGTCGGCATGACGCTGTCCGTCTATAACGGCAAGAGCTGGGTTCCGGTATACGTAACCGAGAATCTTGTCGGCCACAAACTCGGGGAATTTTCTCCCACCCGGGTATTCCGGGGCCACGCAGGCTCGGACAAGAAGGCCGGGAGATAGGTGACGAACATGGCAAACAAATCCGGTTTTCCGGCCTGCGCCAAGTACCTGATGGGATCGCCCTCGAAAATTCGGCCCGTAGCGGACCTCGTTCGCAACAAGCCGTATAACGAGGCGGTAGCCATCCTGGAAAACATGCCCCACAAGGGCGCAAGGCTGATTCAGAAGGTAGTCAAGTCGGCGGCGGCTAACGCGCTTAACCAGAACCGCAAGCTCGCCGAGGACATGCTCTACGTAAAAGAAGTCCAGATCAATGACGGGCCCCGCATGCGCCGCGTATGGTTCCGCGCCCGCGGTCGCGCTGATATGCTCGTTAAGCAGATGTGCCACATTTCTGTGGTCGTCGACGAAATCGCAAGGGCGGAGGCGTAACGTGGGACAGAAAGTAAATCCGATCGGCCTACGTCTTGGCATCAACAAGGACTGGAAGTCGCGATGGTTCGTCGACCCCCGGGACTACGCCAAGACCCTGCACGAGGATCTTAACCTGCGCAAGCGCATGTATGAGCTCCCCGAATCCAGGAACGCCGATATTTCCGAGATCGAGATCGTGCGGCATCCGCAGAAGGTGACTATCGTCATCCACACGGCCAAGCCGGGCGTGCTCATAGGCCAGAAGGGCGCGAACATAGAGCGCATAGGGCTCGAGCTGCAGAAATACGCTTCCAAGAAGATCAACATAAAGATCAAGGAAGTGAAGAAGGTAGAGACCAACTCCCAGATCGTGGCGCAGAATATCTGCCGCCAGCTCGAGGGCCGCGGTTCCTTCCGCAGGACCATGAAGATGGCCGTGTCCGCCGCTATGAAGGGCGGGGCGCAGGGCTGTAAGGTACGCATGTCCGGCCGTTTGGGCGGAGCCGATATGAGCCGCACCGAGGAGTACAAGGAAGGCCGCGTGCCCCTGCATACCCTCAGGGCCGACATCGACTACGGCTTCTACGAGGCCCTTACCACCTACGGTAAGATAGGCGTGAAGGTATGGATCTGCAAGAGCGACAACGCCCTTGCGGGCGATAAGAAAGAAGACGCCGGCCTCATGCCCGCCCGCAACCGCCGCGAACACGGCGACCGGTCTGGCCCCGGCGGCGACAGGGGCGGCC